>NZ_JBQDYQ010000056.1:0-20179 GCF_052105255.1 Brevibacterium sp. | reverse complement strand
ATTCGGCCGGGCGAAAGGAGGAGTCGACGTCGATGCACACCCGCACCGAGGCGGCTCCCGCCTCGGCGAGGATCGCCCCGTTCACCGCCGGACCGGTCCCTTCCGGGCCGGAATCCCGCCCCGCCTCGGTGAGGGATCTGCGGACGTCGTCGATGATGTCGAGGTGGTCCACGGAGTCGATCATCACGGTGATGTTCGACCGCGCCCCTGCCTCGGCGACCATTCGGGTCAGGGCCGGCCGGTCGAGGCTGGGATAGCCGATGACGATGTCGCGGACGCCGCGGGCGTGGAGGAACAGGGCCTCGGGAACGGAGAATGCGAGAACGCCGGAATAGGCGGGGTGGGCGAGCGCTCGGTCGATGGCTTCGGGCACGCGCAGGGATTTCGTGGCCAGCCGAATCGGCAGTCCGCAAGCGCGCTGAGCCAGGGCATCGAGGTTCTCATCGAACGCGTCGAGATCGAGGACGGCGGTGGGTGCACAGGTCCCTTTCAGCGCACGCCGGAGTCCACTCGAAACCATATTCGGTAGTCTAGCCCGCGATGACCTACGTCACATGGTTAGGAAGCCGATGAGAACAGAGACCACCGCGCGCACCTCCGAAGCAGGCACCGCGCAGACCGCGTCCACGCATGTCACCGCTGCACTGCGGGACTTCCTCGACACCGATCCGTACGCCGATGCCTCCGGATCGGGCGAGGTGATGCGCGGCGTCGAACCGTTCACCGGCCAGGAGGTCGACCGGTTCGCACGGAACACTCCCGACGACATCGAGGCCGCCTACGCCACGGCCCGCATCGCAGGCGAAGCATGGGCCGCTCAGTCGGTTCAGCACCGGGCGAAGGTGCTCACTCGACTGCATTCGGCACTGGTCCGGAATGAGGATCTGCTCCTCGACATCATCCAGTACGAGACCGGCAAGGCCCGCATCCACGCCTATGACGAGATCCTCGATACCTTCAATGTGCTCCGCCACTACGGGGTGATGGCCGCCCGGTATCTGCGTCCCGAACGCCGGCGCGGGGCGATCCCCGTGCTCACCCGCACCGAGGTCACGCGCACCCGGCTGGGCGTGATCGGGTTCATCACACCGTGGAACTACCCGCTGACCTTGGGTGCGACCGACCTGTTCGCGGCCCTGACCGCCGGCAACGCCATCGTCCACAAACCCGATTCGACGACGACGCTGACCTCGGTGTTCATGCGCAGGCTGGCCATCGCCGCCGGTCTGCCCGCCGAGGCGTGGCAGCTCGTGCCCGGCCCGTCCTCCGAGGTCGGCCCCGCACTCATGGCCGGAGCCGACGGAATCTCGTTCACCGGATCGACGGCCGCCGGACGGTCGATCGCCGCCGAGGCGGGGCAGCGCCTGCTCCCGGCTGTGCTCGAGCTCGGGGGCAAGAATCCGCTGATCGTGGCCGCCGACGCGGATCTGGAGAAGGCCGTCGAGGGTGCCGTGCGCGGATCGTTCTCCTCGGCCGGGCAGCTGTGCATCTCGATCGAGCGCATCTACGTCCATGAAGACCTCTATGAGACCTTCTGCGCCCATTTCGCCGAGGCGGCTCGCGCCCACCGTCTCAGCGCGGAGTTCGACTACGGCCCGGACATGGGCACCCTGGCAGGGCCGAAGCAGCTCGAGACGATCACCGAGCATGTCGAACAGGCCCGCAGCGCCGGTGCCACGGTGCTCGCCGGCGGGCACCCGGTGCCCGATCTCGGCCCCTATTTCTACGCTCCGACCGTGCTCACGGATGTTCCCGCGACGGCGGAGCTGCATCGCGAGGAGACCTTCGGCCCCGTCGTCTCCGTCTATCCGGTGCCGTCCGATGCCGCGGCGATCGCTGCAGCCAACGACAGCGACTACGGACTCTCGGCGTCGGTCTACTCGCGTTCCCATGGGCGCGAGATCGCGCGGCTGGTCGAGGCCGGCATGGTCAATGTCAATGAGGTCTACCCGGCCAGCTGGGGGTCCATCGACGCTCCGGCCGGCGGAATCAAGGCCTCAGGCATGGGCCACCGGCACGGACCCGAGGGCCTCTTCCAATTCATGCATTCGCACACGATCGCGCAGCAGCGCCTCCACCCGATCGCCCCGGCCGGTCCTCTCGATCAGAAAACGTTCGCGAAGGCCATGACCGGCGCGCTACAGGTGATGCGATCCCTGCGTATGCGGTGAGGGGTACGTCGCCGCAGCCGCCTCGGCGGAAGCTCAGTTGACGGAATCGAAGAATTCGTGCGCCACCGGCACGGCCGCCTCGGCGCCGAATCCGCCGTCTTCGACGAGGACGGCCACGGCCAGATCTCCCTGGAACCCGGCGAACCACGAATGTGTGCGCGGCGGGGTCTCCTCGCCGTATTCGGCCGTTCCGGTCTTGCCGTGGACGGGGTCACCGGGAACGTCCTTGAGCGCAGTCGCAGTGCCCTCGGTGACGACTGCGCGCATCATCGTCGAGATCTCCTTCGCCGCGTCCGCGTCGAGCGACGGGGGTTCGCTGCCGTCGCCGGTGCCCTTACCTGCACCCTGGCCGTCGTCGCTCTTCGCCTCGTCGAGCGCCTCGCCGAGGACGAGCTGCGGGGTGATCGTCTCCCCCGCTTCCACCGAGGCGGCCATGGTCGCCACGGCCAGCGGGCTCGTCTGCACTTTGCCCTGACCGATCATCTGAGCGGCGTGGGTGACCTCGTCATCGTCGGTCGGCACCGAGGCCATCTTCGCGCCTATGGCCGAGGTGTCACCGAGCATGCCGAGTTGGGCGGCGGCCTCGGCCACCTCGTCGCCGGTGACCTTCTCCGAAGAGGAGACGAATGCGGTGTTGCAGGAGTGGGCGAAGTCCTCGGCGAAGCTGACGATGCCGAGCACTTCGTCTTCGGCGTTCTTGAAGCTCTTGCCGCCGATGTTTACGGTCTTCGGGCAGTCGATGTCGTCATCCGGTTTCACCCCGGCGTCGAGGAGTGCCAGCCCCGAGGCGATCTTGAACACGGAACCGGGAGCGTACTGGCCGCTCAGCGCTCGGTCCCAGGCCGCTCCTGCCGGGTCGTGGTTGGCCACGGCGAGCACCTGGCCGTCGCTGGGACGGATCGCGACGACGGCGGCCGGTTTCTTCGCGGCCGCCGCCGCGTCGTCCGCGGCGGTCTGGATATCGACGTCGAGGGTGGTCTCGAGATCCTCACCGTCCTGCGACTCGAAGGCGTGAAGGCTCGTCAGCTTCGTCTTTCCGCCCTTGTCGTCGGTCGGATCGCCCTTGGCGAAGACTTCGACGCTGCCGGGTCCGCTGAGGCGGGAATCGTAGGTCTTCTGCAGGCCGGTGCGGCCGACGATGTCACCGGCGATGATCTCGCCCTCGGAGTTCTCGATGTCTTCGGCGCTGGCGGGTCCGGCCGAACCGAGCGTGGCCTGCGCGAACCCGCGAGACCGGGTCAGAGTCTGGGTGTCCTCGGAAAAGAGCACCCCCGGCAGATCGTGGATGGCGCTCTTGACCGATCTGTAGTCGTCTTCGCGCAGGGTCACGACGGGGACGAGCTGATTGCCTGCGGCGTCGTCGACGGACTTCTCGAGGTCAGCGGCGTCGAGGTCGAGGGAGTCGACGCCGTCGTTGAGCCCGCTGACGAGTCGGCCGATGGTGTCGGGCTCCAGGCGATTCGGATGGACGCCGATGTCGATGACCTTCCCCTCTGCCATGAGCACTTCGCCATCGGCGCCGAGGATCTTCCCGCGTCCGCCCGGATTCGCGCGCAGTGCGAAGCGGCCGCCCTTGCCGAGCTTCGGGTGGACGGCCTGCTCCGTGAGATCCGCCCACCAGAAGAGTCCGTTCTTCTCCAGGGGCAGCTGGGAACTGTACTCCCAGGACTCTCCGTCGTTGTTCGCCCAGCTCCAGTCGAGTGTGGCCACGGTCCGCCCCTCGGCCTCGGTGATGTCGTCGACGGTGACCGACCGCAGGTCGACTCGCTTGCCCAATGCCTTCGTGACCCGGTCGAACAGGCCCTGAGCGAGGTCCTTCTCGTGCCAGACGTCCGAGTTCAGCTGCTCTTCGGCGAGGTCGTGGGCGGCGGCCTCGGCTGCCGACGACTTCGTCATCGGAAGCCGGAAGAGCGCAAAGACCCCGGCGCCGAGCAGCAGAACGAGGACGAGTACGACGGCCAGCCAGACTCGGGACTTCTTCGACATGGGACCATTTTCTACCGAGGGGTGTCCGATGTCCATTGCACTGAGCCGAGACCGCCTGGTCAGCCTGCGTCGGGGACGACGGTGTATTCGAGGACGGGGCGGCCGGCCGAACCGTACCGGGGACGGCGTTCGAGCATGCCGGCGTCGGCCATGGATTCGAGGTAGCGGCGTGCGGTGACTCGGGAGACGCCGAGGCCCTCGGCCAACTCAGCCGCGGACTGTCCCGGATTCTCATCGAGCAGGTTCTTCACCTCGGACCGGACGGCATCGGGCACACCCTTCGCAGTCGCGGCCACAGTGTGGGTGCGCAGGGCCGAGATCGCCTTGTCGACCTCGGTCTGGGTGACCTCCCCGTCGTTCGAGTCTCCGCCGAGGCGGTTGCGGAAGGACGAATACGCCTCGAGTTTGGATTTGAAGACGGGGAAGGTGAAGGGCTTGATGATGTACTGGGCGACGCCGTAGGACAACGCCTCCTGCACGATCTGCATGTCCCGGGCGGCGGTGACGGCGATGATGTCGACGTCGACTCGCTGGCCGCGGATGGCGCGACAGACCTGGAGTCCGTGCCCGTCGGGCAGATTCATATCGAGGAGGACGAGGTGGATGCCGGAGGACTCGAGGCCGTAGATCTGACCGGTGAGAGCAGCCATCGCCTGAGTGGCATTCTTCGCCACCCCTGCGACGTGATAGCCGTCGATGCGATCGATGTACTTCGCGTGAGCACGGGCGGCGACCACCTCATCCTCGACGACGAGCACACCGATGCTCGATTCGGGCACAGTTGAGTCCGACATGCCGCCAGTCTATCTGCACCCGTTTGACAGCGTGCCTGATCGTGTTGCAGTCCCGTCACATCGAGCTGTGGCCCGCTTGACCTGCACCGGCCGAGCCCGGCAGCCACACCGTGAGCACCGCACCCTTGAACCGGTCGCAGTCCTCCCCGTGGCCCTGCACGTCGACGGCTCCCCCGAGGCGGCGGATCGCCTGCACGACCAGGGACAGCCCGACCCCGCGGGTGCCCGTCTGCTGGCGTCCCTGCCCCTGGTCGGTCTCGACACCGTCGTGCTTCGTCGACCAGCCGCGTTCGAAGATCGCGTCGACGTGCTCCTCGTCGATGCCCGGACCGTCATCGCTGACCTCGATCGTGAATCCGCCGGGACCGCCGGAACCGTAGAGCTCGACGTGGACTCTCTTGTCTTCAGGCAGGACATCCTGCCTGCTCAGAGCGTCGAAAGCATTGTCGATGAGGTTGCCGAGGATCGTCGCGAGATCCCGATCGTCCCCGCCGAGGCTGCCCGTGAGGTCCGCGGTGTCCACCGTCATCTCGATGCCCACCTCGGCTGCTTGGGCGATCTTGGACAGCAGCAGGGCCGACAGCACGGGGTGGTCGAAGGTCATCGACCCGTCCCCGTTCACCCGGTTGAGGTCGTCGATGTCTCTGGCCGCGAAGTCGATGGCCTCATCGACGTGCCCGGTCTCGAGCAGGGACACGACCATGTGCAGCCGGTTCGCGTATTCGTGGGTCTGTGCGCGCAGGGAATCGGAGAACGATCGCACGGACACGAGCTCGCCGGAGAGCTCGGCCAGCTCCGTGTGATCGCGCATGGTCACGACCCACGTATCGCTGGCCGCCTCGGTGGGCTGCTGATTGACCACGAGGACGCGATCGTCGGTGTAGTGGATCTCGTCGCGGGCCCACCGGCCGGAGGCGAGCAGATCGTGCAGCGCCTCCGGCAGGTCGAGCTCGCGCAGCGGCATCTCCTCCGCCGAGGTGGGGTCCGGGTCCTCGTCGTCGCCGACGGCCGGCATGCCCAGCAGTTCCCGGGCCTCGGTGTTGATGAGCACGATTCCGCGGGCGCGGTCGACGAGCAGCAGTCCTTCGGAGACGGCCGTGAGCACGGAGGAGTAGAAGTCGAGCATGCTGCGCAGCTCCTCGGCGCCGTAGTCACCGGTGACCCGGCGCAGACCCCGCGATGTCACCCACGAGGACCCGATGCCGAGGATGAGGGTGAGGACGGCGATGCCGATGAGCCATTTGCCCTGCGCCAGGAAGCCTTCGCGGACCGAATCGGCGGAGCTGCCGACGATGACGGCGCCGACGACGGTGTCGGACTTCATGCCGTCGATGCCGACGTGTTCGGCATAGACCGGGGTCACGACGTACATGGTGCCGTCGGACGGGCCTCCGTCGTCGATGAAGCGCACGGTCGACCGGCCCTCCTGCAGAGCCTGACCGTCGACCGCCTGGGCCAGCTGGTCGATCGAATCCTCGGGGATCTTCCCGGAATCCGCCGAGGCGGTCTTCGCCTCCAGCGCCTGCTGGCGTCCGGGTGAGCCCAGCGTCGGCGGGGTGAGCAGGAAGTCGATGGGCACGACCGCGGCGACGTCGAAGCCGTATTGGCTGATGACATTGTCCAGCAGCGTCTGGACATCGTCGCGGGATTCGGAGTCGAGGTAGTCGTCTTGACCGACTTCACCGGTGGCGACGAGGCCCAGCGACATCGAGATGTTGTCCGCGGCCGACCGCAGCAGGTCCTGTTCGCGTTTCGTGTTGAGTTGGGAGAGCTGGAGGTAGAGCAGACTCGTCGTGAGCACCATGACGCCCACGAGCATGATCGAGTTCGCGAACATGATCCGCCCGGCCGCGGACAGTCGCACCCACCGGCTCAGGCGGCCCACCGGTCCGGCGGGCCCCTGCGGCAGCACGGTGCGCTTCTTCTTCGGCATGGCAACCATTGTGCCACCCGCGCAGTGGCCGCTTGCCGGGGTCAGAGCGCCAGACTGATGGGTCCGGCGGGGACCGCAGAGCACACGAGCACCTCGTCGCTCTCGACTCGGGCGGCGGGTTCGATCGGGTAGAGCACGGACCCCGCGGCCAGGGAGACCGAACAGGTTCCGCAGGATCCGCCGCGGCAGGAGCTCGGCGACCGGAATCCGCGCGCTTCCAAGGATTCGAGCAGAGTGCCTTCCTGCGGCTGCCAGACGAAGCTCGTTCCCGATTTCTCCAGCGTCACCTCGGCGGGCGAGCACGCGGCGATGGCCTCGCTCATGCCCGTGTTCGGAGAGGCGAAGGTCTCCTGGTGGACCGCGGGAACGCCGGCCTCGTCCGCGGCGGCGAGCACGGCCGCCGTGAAGTCGCGGGGTCCGCAGACCATGACGTTGTCGCAGCCGGCCACCCAGTCGACGAGATCCCGGTGGCCCGGTCGACCGGCCGTCGCGGTATCGCGGTGGTGGGTCTCGACGGGCACGGAGCCCGAGCGGGCGCGGTCCTGCAGCCGGTTCCACAGGCATGCGGTGCGGTGGTCGCGGTCGACGTGGACGAGTCGGATTCGATCGGTATCAGGCAGGTCGGCCAGACCGTCGCTGCGCAGCAGTCCGAGGCTCGGGGTGATGCCGATTCCGGCGGTGATCAGGGCCGTTGTGCCGCCGAAGACGCGTGAGGCGGTCATGGTTCCGTGCGGGCCGGAGGTCAGTATCCGCTGTCCCTCGTCCAGCGATGCCACGGCCCGCGAGCCCTTGCCCTGGGTGCGCACGGCAATGCGGACGATGTCGTCGTCGACGTCGGTGATCGTATAGGTCCGCCAGAACGGTGCGCCGAGGTCGAGGTGAACGCGCAGATTGGTGCCCGGTTCGTCGAATTCGCGGATCCAACCGAGGTCGTCACGCAGTGCCACCTCGACGATATCGTTGCAGATCTGCCGGCGGCCGACGACGGTCATGAAGCGCGGAGTCCGCGCGACCTTGATCAGTTCGCGCGGGGCCGGACCGTCGACGATGATCTCGTCGCCGACGGTGACATCGCCGGTCTCGAGGATCTGTCCGTAGATTCCGCAGTGCAGATGCCCGCAGGCGGAGTTGAGCAGCCTTGGGACGTTGACGTCGACCTCGGTCGTCGCCGGGTTGACGGTCGTCGCCGGGCAGCGTTCGATCGTCGAGCGGATCGCCAGTCGCACGCCGCCGAGGCGGATGACCGAACCGATGAGCGCGAACTCCTCGAACGGGGCGAGTCCATCGACGAGGATGTTGCCGCGGAACCGCAACGAGTCGAGCTCGACTGCATGCTCGGCTGCACCAGTCGCACGATCGTCCGGAGTACCCGCGTCAGCCGACGTCGGACCTACCGATTCAGCGCTCAGGCCGAGGGCCGCGCGGCCCTCATCCGTCTCGGCGATCGCGGCGACCGTGGCGGGGTTGATGAGAGAGATTCCCGAGCGCTGCGAGTCGAACATCCCCTGATCCGCGACGGCCAGGCTGCGCGGGAATGTACCCTGAGGGGGTATCCGTTCGGAGAGGAAGCTCGCCGAGGCGGCCCTGCCCTCTTCGTCATCCGCGGAGAAGGTCGTCGACTCCCCCATCGGGGACGTGAGGGTCACCGTCGCGGAAATATCGTCGATCGCCTCGGCGGGGGCGGTCTGGTCATCCGGATCAGGCGCGGTTGCGGACTCGTCTCCGGCCACCTGGGGGAGGGCCACTGCGACCTGCCACTTCTGCAGGTCGGTGTCGTTCTTGAGCACCGTGAAGGCGGAGTACGAGTGCCAGGCGTCGACGGGAACGTCGAGGCTGCCGTTCGTGAACGCCGCGATCCGGTCACCGCGGATCCCGCGGTCCTTGACCACCCTGGCCGCGGTGAGCTCCTCGGCGGGGAACCCCTTGACCGGGAACCGGAACAGTCTGGCAACATGCATAATTCGATTGTAGGAGCCGGAGAACACGGAACGGTCGGGATGAGAGCAAACGCACAGCCGTCTCGGCGAGGGCCGATCTTGATTTATACCCTATAGGGGTATACGGTGCGTTCATGACTGAGCAGCATGGATACACCCCGCAGAAGGACGCTCTCGCGCGGAGGATGAAGCGGATCGAAGGTCAGGTCCGCGGCATCGGGAAGATGATCGACGACGACAAGTACTGCATCGACATCCTCACCCAGGTCTCCGCCGCGACAGCCGCGCTGCACGCGGTCTCCATCAACCTCCTCGAAGAGCACATCGCTCACTGCGTGGTCGACGCCGCCTCATCCGGCGACGACGAGGAAGCGCGGAAAAAGGTCGAGGAGGCGTCAGCCGCCATCTCCCGACTCATCAAGAGCTGAAGCCGCAGGCCGCGTCCGCCCCATCGGGGTGCGACGACGCCTGAGGCCCGGACGTCGGGACAATTTCACAGCTGATAGGAGAGCACGATGACGACCACCACCATCACCGTTTCGGGAATGACCTGCGGACACTGCGAAGCCGCTGTCAAGGACGAGCTCGGGGCGCTTGCAGGCGTGACTGACGTCGCGGTCGACCTCAACGCCGGGGGAGATTCCCCGGTCACGATCACATCGTCGGCCGAACTCGACGCTGCGGCGATCCGCGCCGCCGTGGATGAAGCCGGCTATGAGGTGAAGTGATGCCTCGCGAGCTCGAGCTCGACATCACGGGCATGACCTGCGCGTCGTGTTCGGCGCGGATCGAGAAGAAGCTCACCCGCCTCGACGGGGTCACGGCGGAGGTCAACCTGCCGCTGGAGACCGCGCATGTGGTCATCGACTCCGAACTCAGCGACGACGACATCACCGGCGCCGTCGCGAAGGCCGGCTACGGTGCCACGGTACGCAGCCCCGGCGCGGGCGGTGCTGGAGGCGCCGGTCCGGAGATCGTCGACTACGATCCCCGCCATCTGCGGCCGCGCTTCATCGGCTCACTCATCCTCGCCGTCCCGATCGTCGCGGTCTCGATGGTCATGAGCTGGCACTTCGCCGGGTGGCAGTGGGTCGTCGCGATCCTCGCCCTGCCGGTCGTGACCTGGGGTGCGTGGCCCTTCCACTCGGCGGCATACAAGGCCGCCCGCGGTGGGTCGACGACCATGGACACCCTGGTCAGCGTCGGCATCACCGTCGCGAGCCTGTACTCGTACTTCACGCTGGGCCGGGCCGTCGCCGACGGTCACAGCTGGACGATTCCCGCCGAATATCATGTGTGGTTCGAAGCTGCCGCCGCAATCACGGTGTTCCTGCTCATCGGCAAGCTCACCGAGGACCGGGCGAAGAACCGGGCGACCGCGGCGCTCAAGGCGCTCCTCGACCTCGGGGCGAAGTCCGCAACCGTGCTGCGTGAAGCTGGTGCGGCTGAGGGCGCGCCGGAGGCGACTGCGGCCGATGCTGCTTCCGGCGCTGCCGGCGCGAATGGCGACCGCGTCGAAGTGCAGGTGCCGATCGACGAGCTGACCGTCGGTGATGTCTTCCTCGTCCGTCCCGGTGAGAAGATCGCCACCGACGGTGAGGTGCTGACCGGACATTCTGCTGTCGAAGAGGCGATGCTCACCGGCGAATCCGTTCCGGTCGAGGTCGGCCCCGGCGATTCCGTCACCGGAGCCACGATCAACACCTCGGGTGTGCTCGAGGTCCGCACCACCCGTGTGGGTGCCGATACGACTCTGGCGGCCATGGCCGATCTCGTCTCTCGCGCGCAGAGCGGGAAGCCTGCCGTGCAGCGGCTGGCCGACCGGATCTCGGCGGTGTTCGTGCCGATCGTCTTCGGCATCGCGATCCTCACTCTGCTCATCTGGGGCTTCGTCACCGGAGACTGGGCGGCTGGGCTGCATGCGGCGCTCACCGTGCTCATCATCGCCTGCCCCTGTGCCCTGGGCTTGGCTACGCCGACGGCGCTTGCGGTGTCCTCGGGGCGCGGATCCCAGCTGGGCATCCTCGTCTCCGGGCCCGAGGCGCTGGAGTCGACGCGGTCGATCGATACGGTCGTGCTCGACAAGACCGGCACTCTGACCACCGGCGTGATGAGCCTGACCGGAACCGAACTCTCACCGGCGGACTTCGCTGTGCTCGCTCGTCTGGAGTCGCGCAGCGAACACCCGATCGCCCGCGCCATCGTCGCAGCCGCACCCGAGACCGCCGGGGTTGACTCGGCTGATACTTCCCCGACTGATCCGGGTTCGGCGGGGACGGGCTCGGCTGGGCCCGATTCCATGGGATCGGTCGAGGAATCGGCCAGGGCCGCCTCGGCGAGGTCGATCGGGACGGCAAGGTCGGTCGAGTTCTCGGCTGGGACAGCGGTCGCGGATTTCGAGAACATCGCCGGGGGCGGTCTGCGGGCCACGATCGACGGCGCCGAGGTGCTCGCCGGGCGCCCGGACCTGCTCCGGGAACGTGGGATCGCGGTCGACTTTGCGGCCGATTCGGTGCCGCGCGGCGCCACGATCGTCGCGCTGGCGATCGACGGGGTCTTCCGCGGGCTGAGCTACGTCTCCGACGAGGCCAAGCCGACCGCCCAGGCCGCGATCGGCGAACTGCATTCGCTGGGACTGAGCACAGTGCTGCTGACCGGGGACAATGCCCAAGCCGCCGAGGTGGTCGCCGAGGCTCTCGGGATCACCGAGGTCCGCGCGGATGTCCGCCCGGCGGGCAAGGTCTGCGTGGTCAGCGAACTGCAGGAGCAGGGCCGGGCCGTCGCCATGGTCGGCGACGGGGTCAACGACGCCGCCGCTCTGGCCGGTGCGGACCTCGGCATCGCGATGGGGTCGGGTACGGACGCGGCGATGGCGGCGTCGGACATCACCATGGTCAAGTCAGATCCGCAGCAGATCCCGCAGGCGATCCGGCTCTCGCGCCGGACCTTGGGGCTCATCAAGGGCAACCTGTTCTGGGCCTTCGCCTACAACACCGCGGCGATCCCGATCGCGGCGTTCGGACTGCTCGACCCGATGATCGCCGGTGCCGCAATGGCGTTCTCGTCGGTGTTCGTCATCCTCAACAGCCTCCGCCTGCTGCGTTTCTCGTAAGCACGGCGGGGGCAGACGAGCCGTTGCCCCTCGACCGCGAGCATCCGGTAACTAGACGTCATGCCGACGAAGTGCGTGACAGTACGGAACGTGCGACTGAGCCGCGGAAGATGAGGCCGGTGCCCACGTCTCAGTGAACGCCCTGGGGCGCCTCAGCGCATGGGCCGGGCGCCTCAGTGAAGGGTGCCGCTTCTCAGCGCAGTTCTCAGCGCAGCCCCAGGCGTCTCAGTCAGGTCTGGTGCGGCTCACCGCATGACCGGGTAGGACTGGTTCTGATTCTGCGTGTCCTTGCGCATCACCCAGTTGAGGTAGCTCGTGAAGCCCGACACCAGCACAAAAGCCGCTCCGGCGTAGACGAATGCATAGCCGAAGGCGCGACCGTCCTGCCACGCTCTGGTGACGATGATCGCGAGGACGAGAGTGACGATTCCGCAGACGGCGCCGACTCTGATCGCATCCTTGTAGGACACCGTGCTGGAGGGCTTGCCGCCTGTGGACTTCTTCTTCGGGGTGTTCGAGGGCGCCATGCCCACCATTCTACCGGTCCGAGCTGAGAGCCGAGGTGTGCGCAGTCGACTACCCAGCGCTCCGTCGCAACGGACGCCGCAAGCCGCCTTGAAACCGACGGATCCTGCCTCACCCGGCGGATCCGACGACGCCGGCGACCCGCCTGAGCCGACGATCAGGTGGACTACGGGCTCGGAACAGGCAAAAATGAGGGTGTGCCCGTCACCGTCAGACGCGCCTCCGGGGAGGCGCTGTGCTCATCTCTCTCCAGCCAGGCCCCGCCTGGCCGTGAACCATGTGCAGGCACTGCGACTCGGTCCGCCGTCGGCCCAGGCCCCCTCGACCCTCCCCCTTCGACACCCCTCTCGTCGACGCCCTTCCGCCGCACCGCCCGCACTGCCACAGCGCTCCTCCTTGCGACAGTCATGGCCCTCACCGTCACAGCATGCGGCCCCGATCGCGGTCTCAAGGTCTCCCCCGAGGGCAACCCCTCCCCCTCCCTCTTCGCCCCCAACACCGAGGCTGCGGGCGAAGCGAATGAACCGTTCTCCCTCGACGAAGTCCGCACGGCCATCGAATCAGCGTCGGGAGTTGCGGTCACCGGCCGCGCCACGAAGACGGCCGAGGTCGTCGCCGACTGCAAGGACTGCCTGAAGTTCGCGTCTCCGTTCCTCAGCGGTGAACAGAAGTTCCAGCTGGTCACGGTGGCCAACCCCAAACAGCCCAACGAGATCATCGCCGGTGCGGTCATCAGCGATCACAGGGGCGAGCCCCGCCTCGAGCTCATCGCCACCGGCAATCAGCTCAAGGTCAGCCCCGGCAGAAACGGGACACTGGTGGTGCAGGAGGCCATGTTCGCCGACGGGGACAGAGCATGCTGCCCCTCCGGCTGGTCGGTGCAGGTGTTCCGCATGCACGACGGTAGGTTTGAACCAGGTCAACGCTTCACGCGGCTAAATGGAGAAACGTAATGCACATAGTTCTGGTCGAGGATGACGAAGTCATCCGTGAGACGACGCAGATCGGACTCGAACGCTTCGACTACACGGTCTCGGCATTCGCCGACGGCCGCGAAGGGTACGAGTTCGTCTCCGCCAACGGCGCCGACGTCCTGCTTCTCGATCTCATGCTGCCGACGATGAACGGCGCCTCCATCTGCCGTGCCGTGCGCGAGCGCTCGACGATCCCGATCATCATCATCTCCGCCCGCTCCGACGCCATCGACATCGTCCAGGCCCTCGAGGCCGGAGCCGACGACTATCTCACCAAGCCCTTCGACATGCAGGTGCTCAACGCTCGCATCCGCGCGGTCGTGCGTCGGTTCATCACCACCGGCACCGACCGGTTCGGTTACTCCCCCGCGCCCGAAGCGGATGAGCATCACGACACCGTGATCGGCCCCGGCGGCATGGTCACCGGCGACGGCATCCCCGAGGTCCTCGGTGCCAGCCCCGGAATGGACACCCGGGATCGACTGCGAGCGCAGCTCGAATCCGATGACACCTACCTCGGTGCCGGTGGGAAATTCACCACCGCCCCCGAGGCGGACGACGACGAAGAGGCGATCGGCGGAGTTCCCCCTCGCCCGAGCGGCTCTCCCACGGTGGCCGCGGAGACGTCCGGCTCCGACGGCGGGCTGGGCCAGTTCCGCACGCGGCTGGGGTCCCTGGTCCTCGACACCGGCCGGCTGACGGTCGAGGTCGACGGGGAGGAAGTCCACCTCACCCCGACCGAGCTGCGGGTCCTCCTGCTGCTCACCGAGCAGCCCGAGCACGTCTACTCGCGGGAGAAGATCGCGTTCACGGTGTGGGGCTACGAATGGGCCGGCGACTCCCGCGTCGTCGACGTCCACATCCAGCGCCTGCGGAAGAAGATCGGGGCGAGCATGATCGAAACCGTTCGCGGATTCGGTTACCGCTTCGCAGGCTGATCGCATGTCGCTGCGCTGGAAGATCTCTCTGCTCATCGTCGCCTCGGTGATCATCGCCGTGCTGTCGTGCTCGATCGTGCTGCGCCAATCCGCGGCCCGGGCCGAAGACGACAGGATGCGCTCGACAGTCACCGAGCAGCTGACGAATGCGACGACCATCTTCTCCGAGACCGGGGTACTCACCCTCAATGCCCGCATCGATGATCCGGAGCTGCCCACGGAGGCGCGCAGGTCCGCACTCAAGGGCCAGAGCGTGACGATCCGGTCCGAGGTCGACGGTGAGGAGATCGTGTGGGCCGCGGCCCCCATCGAGGTCGGTTCGCACACCCAGGTGATCTCCGTGCGCGCCTCGACGAAGGACAGCCAGGAGCTCATCGGCCGCATCGACCAGGCGCTGCTGGTGGGCATGATCGGCTCCGCCCTCGTCGTCGGCGGCGTCGGATCGATCGTCGCCGGCCGCATCTCCCGACGGCTCACGCTCGGTGCGCAGGCCGCCAGGAAGATCGCCGCCGGAGACACGACGACCCGCATCGCCGATGTCATCGACGAATCCGATCAGGAGGTGTGGGCCTTCGCCACGGCCGTCGACACCGCAGTGGCCCGCCTGACCGAACGCATCGACTCCGAGCAGCGCTTCACCGCCGATCTTGCGCATGAGATGCGCACCCCGCTGACCGGGCTGGTCAACGCCGCAAACCTGCTCGAAGAGGATTCCCGCCCCGCCGAGCTCGTCAAGGATCGGGTCGTGCGCATGCAGGTCCTCGTCGAAGACCTCCTCGAAGTCTCCCGACTCGATGCCGGACGCGCCAATCCCGAGTTCACCCGCGTCGACATCGATCAGGCGATCCGCTCCCTGCTGGGCACGATGGAAGCTTCGGGCGCCCTCGCCGGCCACCAGATCGACACCCATCTGGCGGCACTGAATTCGACCCTGGTCACCGATGTCCGGCGCTTCGAACGCATCGTGTCGAACCTGCTCGTCAACGCGATCAAGCACGGTGGCGATCCCATCCGGCTGGAGACGAGCACGCGCAGCATCGTCGTCACCGACTCCGGCTCGGGCTATCCGCCGGACATCGTCAACACCGGCCCGACCCGCTTCGTCTCCGCCGGCGGCGGCGGAATGGGACTCGGTCTCGTCATCGCGCAGGGGCAGGCTCGCCTGCTCGGAATCACACTGATCTTCAGTAACGATCCCGTAACAGGGGGTGCGCGGACCGAAGTGATCTTCCCCGAGGAAGACGCCCAGGAGCGCACCCTCCGACAGTACATCGAGGGCCGATCCGAATAATCTCGCCGAGGCGGCCCCGACTCGACTTAGGGCGCCTGACCTGGAATGACGTCAGCAACTCGAGGATCCGCCGACCTCGACCTGGGTGCCGGCTGACCGCCTGCGAGTGCGACTCGTCACCAATGTATGACAGGTTCGATATATTTCCGTTACACTTTTGTGATGCAGTTTTGGAGTCGTCGGAACGTCGACGGTCTTCGAGGAGTCACAGCCATACGGAGAGTTATGTCAGAGTCATCATCGACCACAGAGTCACCGGTGCGTCGACGGGATCTGCACAGGCGGCGCTCATCGTCCCCGTTCTCTCGCACCCGCACCTCGACTCGCAGCACCGGGGCACCGACCGCGGCTGCGCCCGCTGCATCCATCAACTCCGATACCGAGAACCTGTCGCCCAGGCGCGCAGCGATGGCCGCCGAGGCGCGAGCGACTCAGACGTCCCCGCGTCGGGCCGCAATGGCTCGAGAAGCCGCCGCGGTTCCCACGACCTTCGGCTCAGCGTCTGCCTCGTCTGCCCGTCGGGTCAGCGCAGGAGCCGCCGAGAGCCGCGGGTCCGATGGTGCGCTGCTCAAGTCCGTGCGCAAGAAGAAGGTGCGGACCGTGTCCACTCTGGCTGCCGTCTCAGTGGCCGGCGCCGCCACCGCAGTGACCATGCTGGTCAACAACCTCGGCGGCGGTGCCGAGGTCACGACCGACCCGACCGCCGCCGGTGAGCCCGCCGCCGTCAATGCTGAGAAGGTCAACGCGGACGTCCCAGAGGTCAAGGGGAAGTCGTCGATGGAGATCGGCGTGCCGAGCGCCAAGCAGAAGAAGGTCAAAGCCGCGTCCCGCGCGGTCGAGAAGAGCGCCCTGCCCGGCTGCGATGAGAAGCAGAACTTCGACCAGTCCGCCGGCAACGGCGAGCTGCCCACTGAGTGGCTGTGCGACCTCGGCAAGGAAGACCACCGACTCCGTGCCGATGCCGCTGTCTCCTTGGCGAAGATGAATGCCGCATACAAGAAGGACACCGGCAAGGAACTCGAGATCACGGATTCCTACCGTGACATGGCCGGACAGGTCTCTGTGGCCGGCCGGAAGCCGGGGTTGGCCGCCAAGCCGGGTACCTCGCTCCACGGTTGGGGCATCGCCCTCGACCTCGGCGGCGGCGTCGCCTCGAAGTCCGGAGCCTGGAGCTGGCTCGTCGAGCACGGAGACGAATACGGTTGGGAGAACCCCGACTGGGCCAAGTCGAGCATGTACGAGCCGTGGCACTGGGAATACACTCCCGCCCGCGACTCGATTCCCGGCAAGTGACCGATCAGCTGCGCAGTGCCCGTCCGTAGCGGCGGCGGTAGACGATCTGAGCGAGTCGGACGAACGGTTCGCCGAGCCTCCAGATGCCCAGCCCCGCCCGCGAGACCGATCTCAGGACGAGGAAGACCCGGTCATCGGCGGTGCGGATGAGGATGAATGACTCCTCTCCGGTGATCGGATGCCCCGGCTTCGTGCCGTAGGTGAAGCCGCATCGGTCCTCCGTGTCGACAACGTCGATGACCCGTGAGGGCTCAGGCAGCCGGAAGGGCCCGAGGCGCACGCGGATCGTCGGCTCCTGCCCCGGCTCCACCCGAGGCGGTCGACTGGCACTCTCACCGCCCGAGCGAGCGTCGGCATCAGCCGTCGTCTCCCCTCGACCCGCTCGATCGGCTCCGCCCGCGCTCCCGGCGAGGAGGGCGTCGACGTTCACCTCGATGTCGAATCCGCTGCGGATCTTGACCTCCCAGTGCAGGAGCTCCTCGGCGCAGCGGTCGAACGTCTCTTTCCCGTGGCCGACGAAGTACGCGGATTCGAAGTGACGGTAGCCGTCGGGACGCTCCAGCCACCTCGGCGAGAGGGGATGCGTCAGCGTCACGGGACGGTCGTCGGAATGGTCGGCCATGCCTTCAACCTAACGGACGCGGCCCGTCAACCCTACGGACTCGAACCGTGGGACTCACAGTCCGGACGAGGGGGTGGCGTCGACCGGACGGCCACGTATGATGCCAAGAACAGCGGAATTCAATCGAATGTCCGCTCAGCATCTGAGCCAGGATCAAAGGAGAACCACGTGCGCACAATCAACGGCATCGACGAGATCGAATCGCTCATCGGCCAGGGACTCGGCTCTTCCGACTGGATGACGATGGATCAGGACGCCATCAACACCTTCGCCGACGTCACCGGCGACCACCAGTGGATCCACGTCGACGAAGCGCGCGCGGCCGAAGGCCCCTACGGCGCGACGATCGTCCACGGATTCTTCACCCTCTCGCTCATCCCGAAGTTCTCCACCGAGGTCTTCACCATCGAGGGCGTGTCGATCCGCGTCAACTACGGACTCAACAAGGTCCGCTTCCTTCAGCCCGTCGTCGTCGGCTCCCGACTGCGCGCAACGATCAGCGTCAAGGATGTCATCCGCGGCGACAAGGGCACTCAGGTCATCCTCGAACACACGATCGAGATCGAAGGCCAGGACCGCCCCGCATGCGTCGCCGAGGTGGTCACTCTCCTCGTCGAGTGAGCGACCGCGACAGGACCGCCCGCACTATTATCCGCCGTCTGACGGAGGGATAAGTGTGCGCAGATTGCCCATTTCCAGCACGAGAATGGCAATCTGCGCACGCTTATCTCTGGCCGAGCGGCACCGCGGCCCCACCACGAGAAGGCCAGTCGGACGAAATGGCGCGACGCAGACTCAGATCAGGCCACCAGCACGCAGGTGGTGAGCGATCAGGCCGCAGATCTCCGCCATGTCTGAGTCTTTGGATACTCGGATGACCGTCCACCCTTCGGCCTGGAGTGCTGAGATACGGCGATTGTCCTCGGCGAACTGCGTCGGCGAGCTGCGATGATGATCGCCTTCGTACTCGATGGCGAGCCTGATCGACGGATAGCCCATGTCCGGGTGGAGGTGGGCGCCGATGAGTGAGCATACGACTGCCGGATGGACCACAGGTTCAGGCAGTCCTGCGTCGATGAGCCGCAGTCGCAGCTTCGTCTCCGGTGGAGAATCGACATCGCCCCGCACCAGCCCGAGTGCGCGTTCAACCGTGAGACGTCCTCTCACTCGGCGTCGGGAGGCGATTTCAGCGCGGATTTCGTCGATCGTCGTCAATGGTCCCCCGTGCCATCGGCCGACCGCGGCGTCCCCGAGCACTACGAGCTGTTCCACGGTCAGCACTCGCGCAAGTTCGATGAACAGCTGTGCCGCCGAGATGAGCGGCAGGCCGAAGTAGTTCTCCGACCGCAGCCATTCGTACCGATGGAAGACGACGTTCTTCCGTCGCTTGGTCGGGCCTTTGTCTTCACGAGCCACGTGCACCCGAGTGTCGGCGTTCGACGGCACCGGCAATCCATACAACTTCGCCGCAGTGACCCCGCAAGCAACGACACCGGTGTCGATGCACACCAATCCCGTCAGCTTCACTCGTTCGTCGATCCACTCGGCGTCCGCCCAGGTCGGAGCGACAACCCGTGTCGAAGGATCAGTTTCAATCCACACGCCGTAGCCGAGCTGCTTGTACTTCCGCTCATCGTCCAGCGCGCGGCGCGTGATTCCCCGCGATACTCCCTGCGCACGCGTGAACGGAATCGCGGCGGTCATGAGCTGACGCGGTTTCTCCGTCCAGGGCCGGATCCGAAGCTTCCGCAGGTTGGCCGGCTGAGCAGTGGCGAGAGACTGCTGCGCCGGTGCCCGATTGTTCATAGGCAGAGAATGCCTCCGCCGCGGCGAAGAAGGCCAGTGGTGATCTCACGTCTGTGGACAGAGCCTCGTTGTCCACAAGCCAACTGCGCACGAGTCGCCGCGTCCGCGCTGCAGGAAAGCGGAGAAAAGTGTGCGCAGATTGCCCATTTCCAGCTCGAAAATGGCAATCTGCGCACACTTAAGGCTCGAGAGCGGCGGCTGGAGCCCGTGCCTCGTGGTCGCGCGGACTGAGTGCCCCTCCCGAGTGCGGCGGGCAGCGTTGCCTCAGCTCGGGCGGTGGGCGTCGAGCTGCTGGGCGACGCGGATGTAGCCGAGGTGTGAGTACGCCTGCGGGTGGTTGCCCAGGTGCATCTCGGCGACGGGGTCGTATTCTTCAGACAGCAGTCCGGTGGGCCCGAGCAGGTTGTCGACCTGCCGGAACAGATCCCAGGCATCGTCGATGCGGCCGACCTTGATGAAGGCCTCGATCAGCCAGGTCGTGCAGATGTGGAATCCGCCCTCCAACCCGGGCAGCCCATCGTCGTAGCGGTAGCGGAACACCGTCGGGCCGACCCGCAGTTCGCGTTCGATCGCGTCGACGGTGGACACGAAGCGCGGATCGTCGGCGTCGAGCAGCCCCGAGAGTCCGACGAACAGTGCGGCCGAGTCCAGGTCCGTCTCACCGTAGGCGACGGTGAATGCCCCGACCTCCTCGTCAAAGCCATGCGTGAGCACGTCGTGGGCGATCTCCTCGCGCAGCTGCCGCCACGCACCGGGCGGCTCCCGATCGAACCGGTCCGCGATCCGCAGCGCCCGAT
>NZ_JBQDYQ010000055.1:0-20628 GCF_052105255.1 Brevibacterium sp. | reverse complement strand
GTCTACGCAGGCTGCGTGACGTGGTTCACGTGTCCACGACTTGCGGGGAAGCTCAGTCTTCGATCGTTCCCCAGTAGGTGTTCGTCAGCGTCGCTTCGTAGGGATTGGTGAAGAAGGACCATTCAAACGTTCCGCCGGCAATGCCGACGATCGTGCAACGACCCATGCGGGCCATTGATTGCGCGGCGACCTTGACTGTCGAGGAGGCACCGACGAAGTCGAACGCGGCATCGACGCCCTTGCCACCAGTGATCTCACGGATTCGTTCGACCTGACCATCTCCTCCACCCACGGTCATAGCCCCAGCCGCTTCGGCCTTCGCCATCGCCTCGGGCTTCATGTCCGTGGCGATGACCGTCGCACCGGTGAGAGCCTTCAAGATCTGCACTCCGATTTGGCCCAGCCCACCGAGACCGATGACCAGCGCGTAGCGTCCGCCTCCCGCGAGATTCGGCAGCGAGTTCTTGATGGCGTGATAGGGGGTCAGGCCTGCGTCGGAGAGCGGTGCTGCCGCAATTGGGTCGGCATCCCCAAGCGGGACGAGGTTCCGTGCGGGAACGGTGACGTATTCGGCCATCCCGCCGTCGCGTCCCAGCCCGACTCCGAGATAGGGGTTGGTCGAGGCGTTCTCACAATAGGTGTCCTGCCCACGTGAGCAGGCTCGGCAACGACCGCATCCAATCGGGCCGTAGACGAGGTAGGCGTCACCCTTTTTGATTCCTGACACACCGGGGCCAAGGTCTTCGACCCACCCCGAGTTCTCGTGTCCGAGGACGAATGGCGGCGGTACTGCTCCGGGGGTGCCCTCTTCGAATTCGTTATACACGGCAACATCCGAGTGGCAGGCTCCTGCTCCTGCAACCTTGAGCAGAACCTCACCTGGTCCTGGTATGGGCTTCTCAACGTCTTTGAGAGTGGGAAAGGTCTTGAAGTCTTCGAATACGATCGCCTTCATGGTGCGAGTTCCTTTCGAATGGATTGGGACGGTGATCTCCGCTCCGAAGCCCACGTTAGGCCCGCGCAACAGATAATTGAACCCTTATACCACCTGGTGAAACCCTATTTTCCACAAACGATCAGCTACTTCGTGCCGGCCCCGCGGTAGCTCCCGACCGACCACAGCACACCCTCGGGGTCCTGGATTGCGAAGTCGAGCGATCATAGTCCTGCTCGGTCAGTCCCATGACCTCGGTGGCGCCGGCGACGAGCGCACGCTGGTGGAGCTCACGGACGTTGCCGGAGGCCAGATACACCGACCCCGAGGCGACTCCCGTCTTGGTCATGACCCCGCCGTCGTCGCGGACGGACCCGAGCGTCACTCCCCCGCGGTCAGGCAGGCGAGTTTGGCGTGATCGACGCGATCCGGATCGTCGGCGTTCGTGTACTCGGCGATGACGTCGAAGCCGAGCGCCTCCTGAAGGACGGCGATCGCGGCTTTGGCACCACCGCGGTAGCGGAAAATGGGCCAGAAGTTGGCATGATTCTCGGACATGGTCACTCCTGAGGTCGTCGCAGTCGGAATTCCATCAACGATGCGCGCCCACCCTCAGGTCTTGGGCAAATGGGAACAGGTCAGCCCCTCGCCGAGGCGGCCCCCACCGAATCTGTTTCCTCAGTCCGGGTCCGGGCCACGGCATCGGCGGCAAGCCGCGTGTTCATGGCAGCAGCCGCCGCGGCCGGCCTCCAAGAGCTTCGTCGTCAGTGAGTCGAGGTCGGTGGGAAAGCCCCTCGACTCCCCTGCCGCGCGTGCGTCGATGACGTCGAGGCTCTCGAAGCAGATGGACCTGACATGTGCGACCAGCAGCTCATCGATGAGGTTGATGACCTCGTCGGTCGTCCCCTGTACCCGACGTTGCAGCTCATTCTCCGAGTTTTCGAGGCCAAGCCGGTCGGCGTACCGTCTCACGAGCGTTGACGCTGCCATTGCAGGTCCTTTCCGCTCTGGTGCGTGCTTACGCCCACGGTTGGGGTCGGAGTCCGTGGGCTCCTCGATAGCTCGGCGAGGTCGGCTGCTCCCACTCGCCGAGGAGGTCCTCGGGGAGCCGATAGACCGTGACCTGCAGGGGGTGGCAGTTCTCCACCGGGTCGGACGAGCCGTCACCGAACATCGGTGCGGAGAGATCTCCGCCAGGGCAGGTGGACAGGGCCGCGAGCAGGTCTTGTTCGGCGAAGAACTCGAAGTGGTCACCGGGCCGTGCAGGGCAGGTCTTCATGAAGTATTCGTCGTTGTCATTCAGCCCAGTGCACTGGAAGACGTTGAGCACATCGTGGATGTCGAATTCGGTGAGGCCGTAGGGCAGGACCGCACGGACGAGGTTGGAATGGCAGTGGTAGTCGAAGTCGACGCCGCTGAGCATCCGTGACACGTATGGGTCGCATCGGGTGCCCAGTGTGTCGTGCACTCGTCCGCCTTCCGGGTCGGTTCCGTAGTCGGACAGCGTGTCGCTGACGATGGTGGCCATCGGCCGCAGGAACGGCAGCGTCGACCACAGACGGTCGAAGGTGGAGACGTGTGCAGCCTGCAGCTGTCGGGTCCGTGCCGCCCAGAATCGCTCCCTGGGGTCGTGGCGATTCCACAGATTGAAGTCGCCGACCTGCGGTCCGTCGACCGTGGAGATACGGCAGACGTGGCCGGCAGGGATGTCCCAGGCCTGTCCGGAGCGAATGGGGATGGTGAATTCGTCGATGACTTCCCGAGAGTGCACGTCTTCGCCGATCCGTGAGTACAAGTCTCTGTCGACCTCGAGCGCAGGTCCCTGATAGGCGGCTTCCTGCAGGCGGCTCTGAGCCATTGGACGCATCCTCCTCCGTGACGGTGTTGCCTGTGTTGCCTGCAACGATGCCAGCTTCTCACCGGCTGTCCAAGACGGTGGTCGTCGGGTCTATGCTGAAATCAGAGAGCCGACGCAGGTGAATGAGCCGCGTCGTCGCATGCACCGAACCGCGTGCACCGAGCAGTGGGAGGTCGGAATGGCTGAAGAGATCGACGTGGAGATGCAGGACACGGGAGAGTTCCTGGCCAGCATCCGCTCAGCGACGGGAACCGACGAGCTCGTTCTGATGTTCGACGATGCCGAAGAGGTCTCCGACGGAGTCTTGGGCAATGACGAAGCTTCTGTCCGCGCGACAGTGGAATTCCTCCTCAGCCATCAGCCTCCCGGGGACCTGCCGGACCGGATCGACCTCGTCGACATCGCCGCCGCCTACGAGGGCGCCATCGAGTCCATCCGGAAACTGCGGGGTGGCGACCCACAGCACTGTGCTGGCGGTCCCATGCGGAAGGGCGGAACCGACTCACTGTCGGCTCCGCCCTTCACCACGTGATTCGATGCGGGAAGCTCCCGCGGGCCGCGCTCAGTCCAGCAGGTCGTGACGCACGATCGACTGTTCGCGATCGGGGCCGACGCCGATGACCGACATCCGGCAGCCCGAGAGCTCCTCGAGTGCGAGCACGTACTTCTGTGCGTTGACCGGCAGGTCGTCGAAGGTGCGAGCCTTCGTGATGTCCTCGGTCCAGCCGTCGAAGTACTCGAAGATCGGCTTCGCATGGTGAAACTCGGTCTGCGACACCGGCATCTCGTCCTGGCGCACTCCATCGACGTCGTAGGCGACACAGACAGGAATGCGCTCGATGCCGGTGAGCACGTCGAGCTTGGTCAGCACATAGTCGGTGAAGCCGTTGGTGCGGGCGGCGTAGCGGGCGATGACCGCGTCGTACCAGCCGCAGCGGCGGGGACGGCCGGTGTTGACACCGAATTCTCCGCCGGCCTTCTGCAGGTATTCGCCCATCTCATCGAACAGCTCGGTCGGGAACGGCCCGGCACCCACACGGGTGGTGTATGCCTTGACGATGCCGACGACGCGGTTGATGCGCGTCGGGCCGATGCCGGTGCCCACACAGGATCCGCCGGCCGTCGGGTTCGACGAGGTGACGAACGGATAGGTGCCGTGGTCGACGTCGAGCATGGTCGCCTGACCGCCCTCCATGACGACGACCTCACCGCGGTCGAGCGCCTCATTGAGCATGAGCTCGGTCTCGGCGACGTAGGGACGCAGACGTTCGATGAAGGGTTCGAAGTATTCGACGATCTCTTCGACCGACACCGCCCGGCGGTTGTAGACCTTGACAAGCAGTTCGTTCTTCTGCCGCAGCGATCCTTCGATCTTCTGGCGCAGGATGGACTCGTCGAAGACGTCCTGGACGCGGATGCCCAAGCGCCCGATCTTGTCCATATAGGCCGGTCCGATGCCGCGGCCGGTGGTGCCGATTGCCCGCTTGCCGAGGAACCGTTCGGTCACCTTGTCCAGGGTCTGGTGGTACGGAGCCACGAGGTGGGCGTTCGCCGAGATCCGCAGCTTCGATGTGTCCGCGCCGCGCGACTCGAGGGCGTCGATCTCCTCGAAGAGCGCCTCGAGGTTGACGACGACGCCGTTGCCGATGACCGGGGTGACGTTCGGTGAGAGGATGCCCGCCGGCAGAAGCTTGAGTTCGTACTTCTCTCCTCCGACGACAACCGTGTGGCCGGCATTGTTCCCACCATTGGGCTTGACCACGTAGTCGACGCTGGTGCCGAGGATATCGGTGGTCTTACCTTTACCTTCGTCGCCCCACTGAGCGCCGACGACAACGATTGCTGGCATGAGAGTGCTTCACCTCGAAGTGAAAAGGGGATGTCATTACTCCCCAAGTCTACTGGGTCACACTGACGCAGCCACCCCGGCCCAGCTGCCGCGTCTCCCCAGCTCGGCGAGGATCTGCTCGCGCAGCATGACCGGCCTCTCCCAATCGCCGACTCGCCCGAAATCGCAGGTGTTCGGCATCCTTGTTCGCCAGGTCCCCCACCCCTATGCTGAAGTGACCCACGTAACCCGTCGTTCGGGCGGGAGCCTTGGCATTGTCGTCGGAGCCGTCGGCTTCAGGGCATCACCGCTCAGAGGAGGTCGCTCATGTCCACGTCAATGCATCCGGCCACGAGTGCTTCGCAGAACCAGTCCCCGAACCAGCCGGAGAACCAGTCGCAGTCCCCCGCGTTGCCCTACGCCCGCCGCCGCGATCAGCTCGTCGGGTCCGTCATCGATGCCTCCACCACGGTGCTGGCCCAATACGACCACGACATCGTCAAGTTCGGCATGGGGGCACCGGCGCCGGATATGCTCCCGGCCGCGGATTTCGCCCGGATCGCCTCAGACGTCTTCTCCCCGGAGAACTTCACGTACGGGGAGACGAAAGGCGAGCCCATCCTCATCGAGGCCCTCCACGACTACCTCGCGTCCACCGATCAGATCCCGCCCGAACAGCAGGAAAACCGTGACCGCCTCCTCATCACCTCCGGAGGAATGCAGGGACTCGATCTCGGGTTCAAACTCTTCGTCACCCCGGGTGACCTCGTCGCCTGTGAGTCGCCGACCTATACGAACGGTTCGGCGACGGCCATGAGCTATGAGGCGGAGATCCTCGAGATCCCCGTCGACGAGGAAGGCATGCAGATCGACGCCCTCGAGGAGCACTCGCAGCGCACCGGACGCGCCCCAAAGGTCATCTACACCGTCCCGACCTTCCAGAACCCGGCCGGAGTGACGATGTCGCTGCCGCGTCGCGAGCGCCTGCTCGAATTCGCCCACCGCCACCGGTCGGTGATCATCGAGGACAATCCGTACGGAATGCTGCGCTTCGAAGGTCAGTCCCTGCCGGCGCTGAGCGACCTCAGCCCGAACGATCCCCTCATCTTCGGAGTGCGCACATTCTCGAAATTCGTCGCCCCGGGCCTGCGGGTCGGCTGGATCGACGTCGACCCGGAGGTCCGCGAGCTCGCCGTCAACGCCAAACAGACGATGGACTCCTGCGCCCCCGTCCCCAACCAGCACCTCATCGCCCGCTGGCTGGCCGAAGGCGGTGCCGACTCCCACGTCGAGGTCCTACGCAAGGCCTACCGCGACCGGAAGATCGCGATGTCAGAGGGCTTGGCCCGCCTCTTCCCGGGCGAGATCCGAGCCACCGATCCCGACGGCGGATTCTTCCTGTGGATGACCTTCGAGGACGAATCCATCAACACCGAAGACCTCATGACCACCGCGCTCGAGGAGGGGGTCGCCTACATCCCCGGTCCCGCGTTCTCCCCGGCCGGGAACTTCTCGAATGCGCTGCGCCTGTGCTTCGCCTCGGCGGCCCCCGACCGCATCGACGACGGCCTCGAACGTCTCCGCCGCGCCGTCGACCGGTACCGCGCAGAGCGCTGATCACCACGACGACAACCTCGCCGAGGCGGCCCTGACCTCGCCCGACCACGACGTCGGAACGCTCCCGCACTGAGGGTCGCCTCGGCGCTCGGACGCGGCCGTGCCCGCCGGCGGCACGATGCCTGTCCGCCGCCCGCGACCGCGTCTGCCCCCTGTGGCACAATGAATTTGTCGCGCATGCGCGACACGGCGGTGGGGCTCGCCGTACCCAACCTCGGCGCGGGACTCGTGCAGACGCTCGAGACTCCGCAGTCGACAACAGTCCCTACCTCGACCGGCTTCAGCATGCCCGAAAGGTAGGAGAGACCATGACCACCGGCCCCGAACCGAGACATCGCGATCCGAAACATGACGGGCCGCCGCGCGCCCGCATCATCCTCGGCATCGTTCCCGATCAGCCCGCCAAGGTGATCGCCGCCGCCGCGGACTACGCCGCCCACTTCGACGCCGAGCTCGTCTGTGCCCATGTCGACGATTCCCGCTACACCATTGGGACCCGCCCCGACGGCTCCCTGCTCTCGATGCCCATCGATCCCGACACCACCGACGAGGCGGCCACCGAGTTCGACCCCGAACTCGAGCGCCGCATCGCTGCCGCCCTGGCAGGGACGCATGTGGCCTGGTCGACCCGCGCACTGGCCGGGTCGCCGGCGCAGGAACTCGACCGGCTCGCCGAGGCGCTCGATGCCCGCATGATCATCCTCGGCGTCCGTCGCGCAGGTGTCCGCGGCTCTCTGCACGAGTTCTTCAACGGCTCGGTCGCGATCCAGCTGTCGAGGCACCAGCATCGCCCGCTCGTCGTCGTTCCGCTGGCGGCAGGCACCGAGGGCATGGATGCCCCCGAAGCTGCTGCGACGTCGCCGACACCAGGCGCCTCCCCCGTTGCTGAATCTCTGACCGACGAGGCCGGGCAGTGACCCGGCCGGTCCACCTGCGCCTGTCCTATCTGGGGCTCGCGTTCCTCGGCGGCACGCTCGGAACCGCGGCACGCGAGGCGGTCAGTCTGAGCCTGCCGTCCCTCGGCGATGTGCCGTGGGCGATCCTAGCAGTCAACATCCTCGGCGCTTTCGCACTCGGTCTTCTCTTGGATTCCCTGGCGCGCAGCGGTCCCGATGAGGGGTGGCGCCGGAGAATGCGGATCCTCGGGGGCACCGGTTTCATGGGCGGTTTCACCACGTACAGTGCACTGGCCGCGGATACGGCGGGCCTCCTCGGCGCGGGTCCAGGCGGTGCGAGCAGCCCCGGTGTCGGTCTTGCCTACGGGGTGGGCACGGTGCTCATCGGCGGTCTCGCCACGTTCGTCGGCATCGCAGCCGCCGGTGCCCTCCGCCGAGGAGGTGCCCGATGACGCCGCTGGTCTTCATCGCTCTTGCCGCCGCCGGCGGGCTCGGCGCCTCGTCACGGATGCTGATCGACGGACTCATCAAGTCCCGCATGAGCACCGCCCTGCCGTGGGGAACGATCATCATCAACGTCTCGGGATCGCTCGTGCTCGGACTCCTGATCGGACTGGCCGGGACGAATCTCCTTCCGGAAGCCTGGCGCCTGGTGCTCGGCACGGGATTCCTCGGCGGCTATACGACGTTTTCGACGGCGAGCTTCGAGACTGTTCGGCTTCTCCAAGAACGTCGCTGGGTCGCCGGCCTGGTCAACGGGCTTGGCACCCTCATCTTCACCACAACGGCCGCGGCGATCGGGCTGTGGCTCGGCGGCCTGGCTTAGCAGCGACCGACCGTTTTAAGCTCAGCCGCATCTCCACACGCTCCCCCTCGGCGAGGCGCAGACCGCGCAGATGCCGAACGGCCCAGTTGAAGTCGAAGAGCACACGTTTGAACATGTGCTATTCAACTTCAACTGGGCCGTCAGCGTATGAGCGCCGCGCCGCTCCAGCGAATTGAGCTCAGCTCACTGATACGCGCGGTGGTACTGAGCCGGGCGGTAGTCGATGTCGAAGCGCAGTGCGTCGGCGGCGCGCAGCGCGAAGTTCGGGTCGCGCAAGTGTTCGCGGCCCACGAGGATCACATCGGCCTGACCGGTGGCCAGAATGTGCTCGCCCTGGAACGGTTCGCTGATGAGGCCGACGGCCGCGGTCGGCAGACCCGACCCTTGACGCACGCCGGCGGCCAGGGTCGTCTGGTAGCCGGGACCGACGGGAATCGACGCCATCGCATTGCCGCCGGAGGAGACGTCGATGAGGTCGACGCCGTGGTCCTTGAGCCATCCGGCGACGTGGACGGTGTCGTCGAGTGTGAGGCCACCGTCGGTCCAGTCCGTTGCGGACAGGCGCACGAACACGGGAACGTCCTCGCCCACCTCGGCGCGGGTGGCATCGACGATCTCGAGCAGCAGACGGGCCCGGTTCTCCAAGGTTCCGCCGTAGGAGTCGGTGCGCGTATTGCTCAGCGGCGACAGGAACTCATGGAGGAGGTAGCCGTGCGCGGCGTGGATCTCGACGAAGTCGAACCCGGCATCGATCGCCCGGCGGGCCGACGACCGGAAGGCCGCGACCACCTCGGCGATCTCCGTCTCAGTCAGGGCCCGGGGTTCGGCGAGGCCCTCGAAGGCCAACGCGGACGGAGCCACGGTCTGCCAACCGCCTTCGTCGACGGGCAGGCTGCCGTCGTGGTCGGTCCCCCACTCGGGATATGTCGAGGCCTTGCGGCCGGCGTGGGCGAGCTGGATGCCCGCGGCCGCTCCCTGCGAGTGAAGGAAGTCGACGATGGGGGCGAAGCCGTCGCGCTGCGCGTCGTTCCACAGCCCCAGGTCCTTCGCCGAGATCCGCCCCTCGGCAGTGACGCCGGTGGCTTCGACGATGACGGCTCCCGCACCTCCCCTGGCCATGGCGCCGTAGTGGACGGTGTGCCAGGTGACAGGGACGCCGTCGAGAGCCTCGACGGAGTACTGGCACATGGGCGGAACCCAGATGCGATTGCGGAAGGTCAACCCGCGCAGAGTGAGCGGCTCGAACAGCAGATGAGACATGACACCTCGTGATCTCGTGGAGGATGTGCATTTGGATGTACGACGTTCTTCGTACTTCAATGAAGCACCATACTACGATGCATTTCGTACTACCAAATGTTTCGTACAATGGGGAGATACGGCACTACATGTGATCGGTCGCTGTTCAGATGACATCCACCGACGCTGACCGACACGAGGGCGAGAAGGGAGGGTCCTTATGCGCACACTCGACCACCCCAGCAGGGGCGAGATGAGACTCGACGCGGTTCTGGCCGCGCTGGCCGACCCGGTCCGCCGGACCGTTGCCTGCAAGCTCAACGACGCATTCGGCGATCATGCGTGCGCGACCTTCGAGCTGCCGGTGTCGAAGTCGACGGCGACCTACCACTTCCGCACCCTGCGCGAAGCCGGCGTCATCCGCCAGGAGTACGAGGGCACGAAGATCATGAATACCCTGCGCAAGGACGATCTCGACGCCCGCTTCCCCGGCCTCCTCGACGCCGTGTTCGCCGCCCAGAACATCGAACGCGCCGAGGCGACCGTCCCCGAATCTCGCGACTGACCCAGCCGAGTCGCCTCCGCCCAGACGCGGCCGCATCGGGCGGGCGACGCTCTCCCCTGCGCAAGACCGGGCCTCAGCTGCTGACCGGCTGGCTGTCCTGCCGGGCCTTGGCCCGACCGCGCGCGAGATCGACCAGTCCGATGATTCCGGCGAAGACGATGACGAGCGCGATGAATCCGAAGCCCGCGACGATGGCAGCGCCGTAGCCGGCGAGAGGCTGGACGACGAAGAACACGGCGGTGACGATCGCGATGCCGATGGCCGTACCCACCCGCTGCCCGGTCTGCATCACACCGCCGGAGCTGCCCGCGTACTCGACGGGCACCTCGGCCAGAGTGAGCGTCTGGTTCGGGCTGATCGCCATTCCCTGCCCGAGGCCGGTGATCCCGAGCGTCAGCAGCAGCCACCAGATGCTGATCCCCCAGGCCTCATGTGCCAGTACGAGCAGCGCCGAGGCGACGACCCCGGTCAGACCGATTGCGACCCCGAGGACGACCATCTTCCGGCCGAAGGTGAGCACGACCCGGCCGGCTGCCTGTGCGGCGATGGCCGACAGCAGCGCCGAGGGCAGACCGACAAGGCCCGCGTGGAGGGCGGGGAATCCGAGACCGTTCTGCAGGTAGAGCGCGACGATGACCCAGATGCCGGGCATTCCGACGAAATACATGGACGTCAGCGATGCCCCGTAGGCGAAGCTGCGTGTCCGGAACAGCTGCATATCGACCATCGGTGATCCGCCTCGACGAGAGTATCGGTTCTCCCATCGCACCCACAGCCAGACGACGGCGACGCCGACGGGGACGAGGGCATAGATCCAAGCACCTGCGCTGCGCTCGAGGAAGGGCAGCATGACCAACAACGTACCCACGCCGAGCAGAACGAGCCCGACCGGATCGAAGTCGGCCCGGCGTCGGCCGTGCGAATCGGACTCGGTGCCGATGCCGACCCAGGCACTCTGCGGGAGCCAGAACCGGCCGAGGATGATTGCGGCCAAGGCGATCGGCACGTTGATGAGGAACGCCGAACGCCAACCCCACTCGTCGCCGAGGACAGCGATGAGTCCGCCGCCGAGCACGGGGCCGATGCCCACGGAGACGCCGACGATCGTGCCGAACATCCCGTAGGCGCGACCGCGCACCTTCCCGTGGAAGTACTGCTGGAGCATCCCCACGCCCTGAGGGCTGAGCAGACCGGAGCCGAGGCCCATGACGACACGGGCGACGTTGAGCACGAGCGGGTCCGGGGACAGACCCGAGATGAGGGAACCGAGGGCGAAGACACTGACGCCGATGACGAAGAGCCGACCACGTCCGAAGAGGTCTCCGGCTCGGCCGGCGGCGACGAGGAGCACGCCGAAGGCGAGCGTATAGCCCGACAGCACCCACTGGATCGCCGAGTTCGAGGCGCCGATCGAGCGCTGCATATCGGGAAGGATGACATTGACGATCGAGACGCTCAGCAGCGACATGAACATCGGGACGAGCATCACCGCCAGGATCTTGCGCTGCTCTGCCGTCATGACCGTCTCGGAAACATTACCCATTCATATAGTTCTACGCCGCCCTGCCGACAAGCACAATCGGCCTCCGTGGTGCGTTTGCTCACGCGCCACGGAGGCAGATGTATTCGCCGACGGCGCGGCGGGCCTACTCCTTCTATTCCCCGCGGCCGATGGCGTCCACGGCTGTCGGGTCGGAGGAGTGCAGGAATTCTTCGATGCGTGCGGCCTCTTCGCCTTCGCCGATCGCTCCGGCGGCACGGCCGAGCGCGTAGAGCGCGCGGAGGAAACCGCGGTTGACTTCGTGCGAGTACGGGATCGGGCCGGCACCACGCCATCCGGCGGCACGCAGGGCATCGAGTCCGCGGTGGTAGCCGACGCGGGCGTAGGCATAGGCGTCGACGAGGCGGCCCTCCTGATGCGCTTCATCGGCGAGTTCCGCCCACGCCAAGGATGAGGCCGGCAGTGCGGCTGCCACGTCGATGGGCTCTTCACCTGCGTCGATGCGCTTGCGAGCGTCGACGTCCGGGTGGTCGTCCGGCAGGTAGGTCGGCTGCGGGCCGAGCTGGCTGGCATCCAGATTGCCGATATGCGATGGGTTGCCGATGGGCTGGGTCATTGCGTCTCCTTGGTTGTCGAGGTCAGTTCTTCTTCACTTCGGACGGCAGGATTGTGTACGGGTTCTCACTCAGCGCGCCGGTGACTCCGGCGTCGGCGAGCTTCTCGAGCTGCTTCTCGTCCTTGACGTCGGTGGCCCAGACGGCCAGGTCGACCCCGGTCCACTTCTCGGCGGCATCGGCCTCGACGGCCAGGGCCGTGTATCCGCTACCGGAAAGCGACTCGTTCCTGGTCGCCGTCACGTCCCCGGTGAACATGGCGCCGACGCCGGCATCGGCGGCGGCACGGGCCACCTCGGGGTCATCGGTGCGCACGAGCGTCGAATCCTCGAGCCCCGCCTCGGTGATGGTCTTCAATGCGGGGGTGGCCACCTCGGTGGAGTCGATGGCGGGCATGAACACGGTGTCCCCGCCGAACTCATCGACGATCTGGTCCCAGGTGATGGGCTCGCCCGGGCTCGTGTTCTGACGTGCCGGATTGATGGTCTGGTCGAGGAATTCGTCCGAGTCGAGCTCATCGAGGTTCTTCTTCAGGCCCATGTCCTCGGCGGCGGTCTCCGGGTTCGCGGCCACGATCGTACCGTCGCCGAGCGCGGTGAGCGTAGGTGCGGGCAGGTAGCCGAACTTCACGTTCTCGGTGAAGGCGAGTTTCGAGTTCGCCGGGTACACCGAGGATCCGCCGTCGAGGGCGCCCACGGCCGGCGGGTTGAGCGACTCGACGGTCAGCTGGTCGTCGGAGCCGAAGAGGTTCATCGCGAACACACCCGCGACGAGGACGACGACGATGGCGCCGGCCCACAGGGGTGCGTTGAACTTCTTCGGCTCGGGACGATCGGGCACGGGAATGCGCTCGCGGGATTCGGGATCGACGCTCGGCAGCGGATCAGTGGTGCCGCGGCCGTAGCGGTCCCGGTGTGCCCGGCTCGGCTTCTTCTTGCTCATCGGCTGCTGTCCTTCGTCGTTCCGGCCCCGGTGACGAGTCCCCGGAGGAACCCGGCACCCCAGCACAGGTGCATGGTCGGCAGGACGATGCCGAACCAGAATCGCTCGCGTCGTCCGCAGTCCTTCGCCGCCGAGGCGGTGGCCAGGATTCCGGCGATGTAGCCGAAACTCGGCACGTGGATGAGCGAAGTGAACCGGCGGAGGAACTTCGGCCACCGCTTCGTCGATCCGGACAGTTGAAGCAGGGTCTCGATGACGGCCGCGCTCATGCCGAGCACGAGTAGCGGCGGGGCGAAGTAGCGGATGGAGTTCTGCGATCCGTAGCGGCGGATGAGTTCGGCCCGCCAGATTCCGGTGGCCCAGAACTGCTGCGCGATCTTCGCCCAGGTGCCGCGCGGCCAATAGGTGACTTCCATGTCGGGGTTGAACCAGATGCGGCCGCCGGCGGTGCGGATGCGCAGGTTGAGCTCCCAGTCCTGACCGCGTTTGATGCCTTCGTCGAACCCGCCGAGGTGGTCGAACACTTCCCGACGATAGACGCCGAGGTAGGCCGATTCGGCTTCCTGCGCCTCGTCGCCGGAGTGGTAGGCGGGGCCGCCGAGGCCGACCGGGGACATGTATGCCCGCGCCACGGCTTTCTGGAAGGAGGTTGTGCCGCGGGCGAGCATGAGCCCGCCGCAGTTCGCGGCCTTCGTCTCGCGCAGAGTGTCGATGGCCTGCTTGGTGTAGTCGGGCCTCAGTCCGGAGTGCGCGTCGACGCGGATGATCACGGGGTGCCGGGTCGCGGCGATGGCGAGGTTGAGCCCGATCGGGGTCGCGGCCTGCGGATTGTCGACCGTCTGGATCCGTGAGTCGCGGGCGGCCATCGCTGCGATGATGGCATTCGTATCGTCGGACGAGGGGCCGAGGGCGAGGACGACTTCTTTGTCCCCGTCATACTCCTGCGCGAGGATCGTGGTGATCGCCTGCTCGATGTGTTCGGCCTCGTTGAGGACCGGCATGATGAAGGAGACACCGGGCTTCTCGTTAAGCGGCGGGAGGCCCTCCGGGGTCAGGATCTCAAGTACTTTCGACACGCTGTCAATCTTCCCATACCCGCGCGCACTCGGTCTTGAGGGGGCATACAGGTGGAGCCCGGCACGCGCCGGACGCCCCGTCGGCACCAGACGCCTCGCCGGCGCCGGGGCCCGGCTCACAGGCCCCGAGCGATGAGCTCCTTCATGATCTCGTTCGTGCCGCCGTAGATCTTCTGCACCCGGGCATCGGCGTAGAGGCGAGCAATCGGGTATTCGACCATGTATCCGTAGCCGCCGAACACCTGCAGGCAGCGGTCGACGACCCGGTTCTGAGCGTCCGTGGCCCAGTACTTGCCAGCGGAGGCCTGTTCGGTCGTCAGCGTCCCCTTGATGTGCTCACTGGTGAGATGATCGATGAAGGTGCGGACGGACAATGTCTCGGTGGCACATTCGGCGAGGACGAACTTCGTGTTCTGGAAACCGAGGATGGGCCGGCCGAAGGCCTCCCGCTCCTTCGCATAGGCGACGGTCTCACGGACGGCGAATTCCGCGGTCGCGGCACCGCCGACGGCGATCGCCAGTCGTTCTTGAGGCAGCTGCTGCATGAGCTGGATGAATCCGCGGCCTTCGGCTCCGCCGAGGACGTTCTCGGCCGGGACGCGCATGTCCTCGAAGAACAGCTCCCGCGTGTCCTGCCCGTGCAGTCCGACCTTCTCCAGCACACGTCCGCGCGAGAACCCCGGCAGATCATTCACTTCGGCCACGATGAGCGAGACACCCTTCGCGCCGGGCTCGTCGCTGGTGCGGGCCACGATGATGACGAGGTCGGCGTGGGACCCGTTGGTGATGAACGTCTTGGCGCCGTTGATGACATATTCGTCGCCGTCACGCACCGCCCGGGTCGTGATGTTCTGCAGGTCCGATCCGGTGCCCGGTTCGGTCATGGCGATCGCCGAGACGAGCTCGCCGGTGGCCATGCGCGGCAGCCACCTGCGCTTCTGCTCTTCGGTGCCGAAGGCGTTGATGTAGTGGGCGTTGATCGTCGAGTGGACGCTGTTGCCCCAGGCGGTGTCGCCGACGAACCCCTGTTCCTGCAGGAGCACCGCCTCGTGGGCGAAGGTGCCGCCACCGCCGCCGTACTCTTCGGGGATCGAGATGCACAGCAGACCGGCGTCGCCGGCCCGGGTCCACGTGTCACGATCGACCTGTTTCTGTTCGGAGAAGCGGGCCTCGTGCGGCACGATCTCCTTGGCGAAGAATCCGCGTGCCAGATCGCGCAGGTCATCCGTCTCCTGGGTCTCCCAGGCGCCGCGGTATCCGTCGAGAATCATTGTGTGGTCTCCTGAATCTGCTCGTCGTGTTGGTTCCGAAGGGGCGTGCCGGCCCCAGAGAGGTCAGTAAGGGGAGGTGCTGATGAGGGGGATGCGGGCTGCTGGTGCGGGGATGCGCTGTGGGTGATCATGTGGGGGTATTCGTGTGCGCGATGTTCAGCCGAGAGCGACTCGCTCAATGGGCAGATCATGTTCGGCTGCGAAGTCGATCCAGTACGCCGTCGGCTCGGCGGCGAAGGCCTTCTCGAGTTCCTCGTGTTCGGACCCGACGAGGGAGGCCAGCGCCTTCGCGAAATGAGGCTCGAGGCAGGCGACGGCAATATGACCGTCAGCGGTCGAGTAGGTCCGATAGAAAGGCGTTCCCCCGCCGAGGGGACCTCCCGGTGTGCTCATTTTGTGCCGTGCCGGTCCCGCCGCCCATTCGGCCGCCTCGTCGAGGACGACGCGACGGACGATTCCGCCGCTGTGCTGACCGTTCGCGTCCTGATCACCGGCGCCCTGGGCAGCAGTGCGTCGGGTCTCGAGTTCGTGCAGCCCTGCCAGAGCCTGGAGTGCTGCGTGCTCGCCGCCGAGGACATCGGCGACGGGCACCGTGGGCATGGTTCCGGGGAGGAGGGTGGAGTGCGCTGCCTGATAGGTGAGGTCATGGCCGGGGACGTCGGCGCGGTTGCCAGCAAAGCCGACGATCTCGACGTGGACCAGCCCGTGTTCGTCGACGAGTTCGGGCAGGCCGAGAGCGGCGGCTGCGCGGGGACGCATCGAGGTGAGCAGCAGGTCGGCCCCGGCCAAGAGCGTCCGGAGCTGTTCGATTCCCTCATCGTCTTTGAGGTCGATGGTGCGGATCTCCTGGCCGTCGGTGAGCTCCTGGTAGTAGGCGGGGAACATCAGGTTGAGGGGATCGCCGATGGGCGGTTCGACCTTGATGACCCGGGCACCGAGAGCATGCAGGCGCGCTGCCGCCAGCGGTCCCGGCAGATTGACGGCAAGAGAGATCACCGTGACTCCGCTGAGCGGTTGAGAGGCGGTCATTCGCGGATCCCCCGGTCGAGTCGAATCAACTTTCCTGAATGAATGTATAGGATATTGAAAGAACGTTCAATACCATGACGAGAAGTTTCCGGTTCCCAGGCACGGACACCGACACGGGCACGAGCATCGGCAGAAGAAAGGGCAACAGCATTGGTCTGAGACAATGGCCGCGGACGACAGAAGTGAGGACATGGATGTGCCGATGAATGCGGAGCGCAAGAGCAGGAACGCCGACGCCGGCGAGTCCTCGGCGATCGATCTCACGAGCCGTGCCCGGATTCGCAATGCCGGTCTCCATCAGTTCGCCACGACCGGATTCGCCGGCACTCCCCTGCGCGCGATCGCCTCCGAGGCGGGAGTGGCCATCGGCCTGATCTCACACCACTTCGGCTCGAAGGACGGACTGCGGGCGGCTGTCGAGAGCTGGATCGTCGACCAATTCGCCGCAGCGATCACCGAAGCCGATGCCGCAGCTCCGGACTCCGTCGCGGATACCGCCGGGCGCGATGCCGCGGTGGCTCAGATGCTCAAGGCGAACCCGCTCATAGTCGGCTACCTGCGCCGCGAACTCCTCGAAGGCTCTGCCGGTCGCACTCTCATCACACGCCTGGCCAGGCTCTCACTGCAGAGCGTGGATTCCATGCGCTCGGGAGGCGTCGCCTCGACGGACAGGAGTCGCGTCGATCAGGTCGTCACAGTCATGATCCGGCAGCTGGGCAAGCTGTTCCTCCAGCCGCTCGTCGATCAGGTCATCGACTCGTTTTCCGCTGATGAACTCCCGGCGGCGAAGCCGGAGCTGACGATCACCGTGCGCACACCGCAGAATTGATCCAGCTCAACTGCACCCGCCCTCGCCTGCGCGGATATCACGCCGGCCGCCCTCCGGGTGGTAAGGAGGGAGCATGGACGCTCCGGGACACTCCGACCGTCCAACACGCCTTCGCGGCAGCTCTGGCCGGATCCCACATCGTCACCCTCGACGGAACACGGCGTGAACGACCCGACGGAACGAGCCTGGCCAGACGGTCGAGGGCTGCGAGCTCCCTGTGGGCGAGGCCCTCAGAGGCTCTGCCACTCCGGCTTGTTCTCGTACGCGTGGCGGTAGTAGTCGCCGAGTTGCAGCCTCGACGCCGCAGCATCGTCGAGCATGACCGTGACATGCGGGTGCATCTGGAGCACGGTCGCCGGCCACATCGCCGAGATCGGCCCTTCGACCATCTGATGCACTGCCTCGGCCTTGTTGCCTCCGGTCGCGACGAGCACGAGATGCTTCGCCTCCATGATCGTGCCCAACCCTTGGGTCAGGCACAGTTTCGGCACCTGCTCGACGTCGCCGTCGAAGAACCGCGCATTGTCGAGCCGCGTCTGATGCGTCAGGGATTTCACCCGTGTCCGCGAGGCCAGGGATGATCCGGGTTCGTTGAACGCGATGTGACCGTCGCTGCCGATCCCGAGGATCTGCAGGTCGATCCCGCCCGCCTCGGCGATCTTTCGCTCATAGTCCGCCGAGGCGGCCGCCAAGTCATCGGCGGATCCCTCGGGGCCGTGGACGGCCCCCTCGGCGAAATCGACGCGAGTGGCGATCTCAGCGTCGATGACGTTGCGATAGCGCTGCGGATGATCGTCGGCGATTCCGACGTATTCGTCGAGCATGAAGGCCTGCGCGCGGGCGAACGACAGACCCTCGTTCTTGTGGCGGGTGGTCAGCTCATCGTAGATGCGCAGCGGGCTCGACCCGGTGGCCAGGCCGAGGACGGGTGAGTCTTCGGTGCGCAGCAACCGCTCGATCGCGTCGGCGGCGAGCTCCGCCAGCGTGTATTCGTCGGCGATGACGACTTCCATGTTGTCTCCTTCTGCGTTCAGTCAATCGTTTCTGTTCGAGGGCGCGCATGATCGGCTCATAGTGGATGGTGATCGCGGCGCGGAAAGCCTCGACACGCCGGATTCCGCCGCTTCGAGCATGAGGCCGTGGGCACGTGCGGTCTGCCCCAGGCCGGAGGCCACGGCCACATTGAGTTCGGGTAGGACGGCAGTGTGCACTGACCATCGGAGAGGATGAGATCCTTGATTCCGTCGGAGGTCGTCACTTTCCGTCCGGTCCCTGTCGGATCCGCCATGATCACCTGCCGGTGGTCGTTCCACGCTGAGCCTCCAGTCTACGTCTGACATCAGATGAACGGTGATGAGCTCCCCCTCGAGACGAGAACCAGCGGCCTTGTCATATACGCGGCACTCGATGACTACTAGAGTGATAGGCGTCAGCGGTCGTCGCACGGCCGACAACCACGACCCATTGGAGGAGTCATGAGTGGAGTGGCGGTCACCATCGCCGTTGTCATCATCATCCTCGTCGTCGCCGTCCTGCTGTTCGGGAAGCTGCGCACGAGCGTGTTCTTCACGGTGAAGACGCAGGAGAACGTCATCGTCGAACGATTCGGCAAGTTCAAGAAGGTCGCGCGGCCGGGACTGAACACGAAGGTGCCGTTCATCGAGACGACGAGCAGGCCGATCTCGCTGCGCGTCCAGCAGCTCGAGGTCAACATCGAGTCGAAGACGAAGGACAACGTCTTCGTCACGGTGCCGGTTGCGGTCCAGTACGTCGTCGAAGAGGACAACGTCGCCGATGCCTATTACCGTCTGGCGAATTCCGAGGAGCAGATCCGCTCCTATGTCTTCGACACCGTCCGTTCGGCACTGTCCGGACTGACGCTCGACACCGCGTTCGAGTCGAAGGACGACATCGCCGAAAACGTCGAGCGCCGACTGTCGGAGTCGATGAAGCGCTACGGCTTCAAGATCGTGAGCACTCTGGTCACGGACATCACCCCTGATCCGCGCGTGCGGGATTCGATGAACTCGATCAACGCCGCGCAGCGTGACAAGGTCGCCGCGCAGTCGCTGGCCGAGGCCGACAAGATCAAGCGCGTGACTCAAGCGCAGGCCGAATCGGAGGCGATGCGCCTGCACGGTGAAGGCGTGGCCGCTCAGCGGAAGGCGATCGCCAACGGCATCGCCGAACAGTACGCATTGCTCCAGGAGGTGGGCATCCACAAGACTGCCGAGCAGCTGCTGATGATGACCCAGTACTTCGACACGATGCAGAACGTCGCGCAGGAGGGCCGGTCGAACGTGCTGTTCATGCCGTCGAACCCGGGCGGCCTGGGCGAGATGGGCCAGGAGATCCGCAACGCGCTGTTCGCTGCCAATGCCGCCGACGAAGGCTCGCATCTGCCCGCACCGCAGGGCCGCGACGATGCGGGCGGCGATTCCAGGAGCAGCTCCGGCAGCGGCTGCGACGGCACGAACGTCCCGCCGCAGCCGACGACTCCCCCGACAGATCTGTCCGGGCAGTATGTCGGCGGACGGGGCCAGGGCGGCTCTGGACAGGGAGCGGGCGGGCAGGGCCGCCCGGGGCAGGGCCAAGGCCAGCACGGTGGGCAGGGACACTCGGACCCGCGCTCCGCGGCCCAGTCGGCCGTTCGCGCCGCCGCCGAGCAGTGGCGCAACCGCCGCGGCGGCAACGAACGCTGAGCCGACGACGCTGGGCCGGCAGTCATCGCTCAGCACACACCGCCGAGGGGCGGGTGAAGAGAGATCTTCACCCGCCCCTCATCCGCATGCGCACCCCCGGAAATCCACTTGGGAACTCCTCCCCAAAGGAGTTCCTCCCCATAGGAACCCGCCGGCACCTGGGAACTTCTCTTCCTAGAAACTCGCCGCCACCGGGGAAATCGACGCCGCCCGTGAACTGGCTGACTCCCAGGAACTCGATGCCTCTCGGAATTATTGGTTGTGCACAATTGAATTGTGTGCAATTATTTTTCACATGAACGCGCTCGACCTCGACCAGCAGCTCTGCTTCGCTCTCTATTCGGCGTCACGAGCGATGACCGCGTCGTACAAGGATCTCCTTGCCGAACTCGGCATAACCTACCCGCAGTATCTGGTGATGCTCGTGCTGTGGGAAGAGGGCTCCAACGACGAGGGTGTGACGGTCAAGCGCCTCGGCGAGCGTCTGCAGCTCGACTCGGGCACGCTCTCCCCTCTGCTGTCACGACTCGAATCGCTCGGCTTCGTCACCCGCCATCGTTCCGCCGAGGATTCGCGCAGAGTTCTCGTCCGCGCCACCGCCGAGGGCGCAGCGGCCAAAGAACGCGCCGAATGCGTACCGGCCCGGATCGGCGACCGCACGAATCTCGACCCCGCGTCGATGCCCGAGCTGCTGGAGACTCTGCGCGCGCTGACGAGAAACCTGCGCACTGAACCCGTACTGCACCGCTGACCCCACATTTCACCACCGACCCCACCGATCACCACTGATCCGACAATGCACCACCAACGGAAGGAAACATCATGAGGGCTCTCTACACAGCAGAGGCACTGGCCACAGGCGAAGGCCGCGACGGCCACGGACGCACGAGCGACGGAAAGG
>NZ_JBQDYQ010000054.1:0-20798 GCF_052105255.1 Brevibacterium sp. | reverse complement strand
TGACGGCGGCCCAGCAACCACGCGCGAGGTTGCTGGGCCGCCGTCAGGTAGTAATACGGGGTTTGGGGTCAGCCGGCTTGTCGGATAGTTTCGACGGAGAAGAGCTCGGTGAGCTCCGTCGATGCCGATGCCAGGACACGCAGACGTTCCGTCGTCCGGGTCAGCGCCACATAGAGACCGCCGACGCCCTTCTCGCTGCCGAGCGGGGCGATGCGGCCGGGTTCGACGATGATCACCGCGTCGAACTCGAGGCCCTTGGCCTGCTGCGGGGTGATGAGGGCGATCTGATGGTCCAAGCCGGTGACCGACCGCCCGAAATCGAAGTCTGCGAGCGCCTCGGCGATGGGATCGGTGAGCGCCTCATCAGCGATGACGGCGATCTTCCCACCTTCGGCGGCGGACACCTCGGCCGCGACCGCGGAAGGGAGGGCGGCCAGCAGCTCGGATTCGTCGGCGAAGGAGTCCAGGCGCGGATCCGAATCTCCCTGCCGCACCGACTCGACGAGCTCGAGCTGCGGGAAATGCCGATGCAGGTAGCGGTTGGCCAGATCCATCACCGACTGCGGGGTGCGGTAGGAGACCGTGAGCACCTGGAGGGCGAAGCGATCGCCGACGAACTCGGTGAGGATCGATGACCAGGTGCGGGCGTTGTCGACCTGCGAGGACTGGGCGAGGTCGCCGACGACGGTGGCCGACTTCGACGGCACGCGGCGGAAGAGCACCCGCCACTGCATCGGGGACAGCTCCTGCGCCTCATCGACGACGAGGTGGCCGTACGTCCACTCCCGATCCTCGAGGGCGCGTTCGGCCAGAGTCATCGTCGGTCCGTGCTCCTCCCAGCGGGCAGCGAGGGTCTCGGCGGAGACCATTCCGCCGGTCTCGGTCATATCGACGACGGCTTCGGCGTATTCGCGAGCCGAGTCATCCCGCGCCTGAGTCTGCTGAGGCGCGGAACCGAGAAGCTCGGCCAGCTCGTCGAGCAGGGGCACATCGTCGACCGTGAACTCATCCCGACGCTGCTCGAGCAGAATCGACTGTTCGGCGGGTGTGAGGAGCTTGCGAGCCGCGGCCTGGAGCTTGTGCGGTCTGCCCAGCAGAGAACGCAGAGCGGCCGCGGGACCGATGGGGAACCACGCGAGGTTGAGGGCGCGCCGGACGTCGACGGACGACCGCAGGTCCTCAAGCAGTTCGGGCAGCCGCTCCCCGGCCGCATCCATCCCCATCTCACGGGCGAGATCCTCGGCGAGGATCTTCAGCAGCCCGGTGACGAAACCGGTGCGGGCGGCATTGTGCGCATCTCCGCTGCGACGAGCCCGATCGCGCGCGGACTGCACATCCTTGCGCCGCAGCACGATCGTGTGCGAACGCACCCGCATCTCGACGTCGTGGTCGGGGATGCGCTGATAGTTCGCAATATGGTTCTTCAGCACCCGAGCCATCACGGAGCGGCCCTTGATCTCGGCTGCTGCCGGTGCATCAGCGGCATCCGTGTCGAGACCCGGATACAGCTGACCCGGGGTGAGCAGGACGGCCCCTGTCTCGCCGAGGCTGGGCAGAACCTTCTCGATGTACTTGAGGAACACCGTCGACGGGCCGACGAGGAGGACACCGGACTTCGCGATGCGCTCCCGATGACGGTAGAGCAGGAACGCGGCACGGTGGAGAGCGACGGCGGTCTTGCCGGTTCCCGGACCGCCCTGGACGACGAGGACGCCGGAGAGCGGACGGCGGATGATCGCGTCCTGTTCGGCCTGGATGGTCGCGACGATATCGCCCATCCGACCGGTGCGGTGGGTGGTCAGTGCTGCGAGCAGAGCACCTTCACCCTGGAGATTCGATCGCTGAGCGTCATCGAGCGCGTCGATGTCGAGCACATCGTCTTCGATGCCGGTGACCAACCGGTTGGCGGTCACGAGGTGACGGCGGCGGGCGATGCCGTCTGGATTGGCGGCCGTCGACTGGTAGAAGCGTTCGGCGGCCGGAGCCCTCCAGTCGATGAGGATCTGCTGACGCTGATCGTCGGTGAGTCCGATTCGGCCGATATAGGTGGGGTCGTCCTCGTCGACGATGTCGAGGCGACCGAAGCACAGTCCCTCCTCGGCGCCGTCGAGACGGATGAGCTGATCTTCGTACAGCGTCGCGAAGGCATCGCGTTCGGTGCGGTGCTGGTGGTTGCCTCCGACCTCGGAGATCCTCACCGTCCCCAGGCGGGCAGTCGTCTCCTCCCGGAGCTCATCGAGGCGGGCATAGAGCTCGTCGAGCTTGGTCTGCTCGACTCGAATTTCTGAAGTTTCGGTCATCTCACCTTCTTGGGTCGGCATTCAATTATGCCGAACTTTGCGCGGTGTCTGTAGTCGCAGCGTCATTTCGGACCGGGGCGTACCTCACATTCGGGCCGAGGGCGCGCGGCGTCACAGGCCCAGGCGGGAGCGCAGGTCGGTTCCGGCCAGGAAGGTCGCGGAGGAGGCGGCGGTGCGCAGACTCCGGTCTAGGCCGGCCGTGTCGAGTTCGGAGTGGGAGGCGAGGACGACGACGTTTCCGCGTCGACGTCCTTTGAGGATCGCCGGTTCCGTGGCGGCGGCAAGATGGGCGAAGTGCTCGCCGAGGCCGCGGAGTTCGGCCTTGAGAAGTCGGTGGTCGCCGGGGTCGGGCACATTGGCGAGGTAGATGCCGGAGTCCTTGACCGCCGCGGCGCAGGAGGCGAAGAACTTGGTCGTCTGCAGGGTTGTGGGAACCGAGTCGTGGTCGAAGGCATCCCGGACGAGAACGTCGAGGGTGTCGGCTCTGAACTTCCCGATCTCCACCGCTCCGTCGCCGGCGCGCAGGGCCAGGGCGGGGGAGCGGGGCAGATCGAACCAGTCACGGGCGAAGTCGAGCAGCTTGGCGTCGATGTCGATCGCCGTCTGCTTCGACCCCGGTCGTGCGGAGTCCAGCGCTCGGGCGAGAGCGCAGCCGGCGGCACCGATATGTGCGACCCGGAGAGTGCGGTGCGGGAGCTCGACGTCGATCATGCGTCGCATCCAGTCCAGGTACTCGAAGTCCAGACGCTGCGGATCGGACAGCGTGATCGACGACGACGGGACCCCATTGACATGGAGCACATAGGAATCGGCCTCGCCGTCGAGCTTCTCCAGCCGGGCCTGACCCGTCGAGATGTCGACCACTTGAGAACCAGGTGCTGTGTATATCCGTCGCTTCGCCACTCCTCACTTGTATGCCAGTGAGGCGATTGAGGCAATTCGGCGCAGATTCTCGTGGGGACAGCGGTCGTGACTCACCCATCTGCGGCCTGTGGACAGGATCGTCCCGTCCACAGGCGCAGGACGAGACCTGGAGGAACGGCCTCGGGATCGGGTGGAGTGGGGGTCGGACAGGAGGCCCTCTCACGGCATGGGCCTCACCGCAGCCACCGGAACCGCCGCAGCCGGCAGGTTCCGACCCCGTCAAGGAGGACGCAGTGAAGACACCGGCCCGCACGCCCGAGGACATCATCGGGATCATCCCTCACACTCTCGGCTACACCCCGCAACGCAGCCTCGTCGCCGTCATCGTCGGCACCGAGGGCAACGGGTCTCAGACCAGTTCGACGACGCTGCGCATCGACTTCGACCGGGAGAGCGCGGCGCAGACGCTGTCCGAGGGCGGCGGCTGGTACGCCGATCTCATCATGCGCGCCGGCTCGGTCAGCGGCGTCTTCCTCGTTCTCTACGATGATGACTACCAGCCGGTCAGTGCCTTCGGCCTCGGAGCCGACGCCGAATACGCCGAGGTCCACCGTGGACTCATCCGGGCGGCGATCGACGAGTTGGCCATGACCTTCGCCGCCAGAGGCGTCGAGACCCTCAGCGCCTGGTGGGTCAACCAGGAGCACTTCGGACGCATCGACGAGGACGGCTACGACTGCACGCCGCTGATCGAAGCCACCACCTCGGCGTGTGCCACGGAGCTCGTCGCCGGCGGATCCAATCCCGTCGCCGATCCGGTGGATCTCGTCATCTCACCGATGCCCGCCGAGGCCTTCGCCGACAGCCGCCGCGGACACGCCGAGGAGTGGATGGGCACGGACGAGGCCTTCGCGGTCCTCGCGGAGGTCTATCCGCGCTTGGACGTGATGCGGTGCGAGGAGGAGGCGATCGACGAGGCGCGCATCCACGAACTGATGGACCTGCCGACCGTGATGGCGCTCGACACTCTGCTCGTCGAGATCTGGTCACGCGACGCCCTGGAGATGATCCTGAGCTTCGACCACCCGGACTTCCCGCCGTCGGTGGTCAACGGTCTCGACGGGGAGGAGCTGTGCACGATGAGTCGCCGCGTCGTCACCCATGCGCAGGCCGCGCAGCAGCTCGTCGGCCTCTCCTCGCGTGCGCCGCGGCCGCGAGACATCATGGTCACCATCGCCTTCCTCAAGGACTACCTGCAGGCCGGGCACCCGCAGGCGAGGGCCAACGCCTATGCCGTCATCGCCTGGTTCGAATGGGCGCTGGGCGGATCGACGATGGCGCTGAACTATGCTCGTGCCGCGATCGAGGCCGAATCCGAACACGGACTGGCCGAACTCATCGTCGGCGCGGTCGACATGGGGTGCCTGCCTCGTTGGCTGACGGAGACGCAGCGCACGACCACCTGAACGAAGCTGTTTGATCGCCGCGGTCACCGAGTGAACGGCCCGGACGGATCGCCGCGGAGCCTTCGAGGTCCGATTCGCAAAGCAGGGAATAACGTGAGAAAATTAAGCGTTGACCCAGTCATTGCATGATGGGCGAGCTATGCGTGCTCGCCCCGGACCGTACGCGGACCACTTGACTTGGGTCTTCGTACTGTCCGAATGCATGGGGAAGTTTCAACGCTCGCGAAAGGTGAACACGTGCCCAGAGTCGACAAGGAATCCACAACGGTGACGGAGAAGTCGGAGGGAGCGGCCGACACGACCTCGACCGGTGGATCCAAGACCACTGCGGCGTCGAAGTCCACTGCGAAGAAGACGACCGCTGCCGGAGCCAAGAAGTCCGCGACCGCGAAGTCGACGACCGCGAAGTCGGCTGCCGCAAAGACCGAGGCGGCTGCGTCGAAGAAGACGACTGCTGCGAAGAAGACGACTGCTGCGAAATCGACGGCCGCAGCGAAGAAGACGACCGCAGCGAAATCGACGGCCGCGGCGAAGACGACCACGACGGAGTCCACCGCCGCCAAGGAAGCCACGAAGGCGACCAAGGCGAAGAAAGCCGACGACGTCATCGACACCACCGAGGAAGTCGAACCGGCCGCGGACGCTCTGGCCACAGAGGAGAGCCCCGCCGAGGCGACCGAGACGAAGAACTCGGAAGAGAAGGAGAAGAACGCCGCCGTGGCCGAGGCCGGAGGCTTCATCGTCTCCGACGCCGACGAAGAGGATGCACCTGCCCAGCAGGTCGTCTCCGCCGGTGCGACCGCGGACCCGGTCAAGGACTACCTCAAGCAGATCGGCAAGGTGGCGCTGCTCAACGCCGCCGAGGAGGTCGACCTCGCCAAGCGCATCGAGGCCGGAATGTACGCCGAGCACCTGCTCGACGGCGGAGAGGTCACCGACCCGCGCGAGACGATGGACTCCAAGTGGATCATCCATGACGGTCGCATCGCGAAGAACCACCTGCTGGAGGCCAACCTCCGCCTCGTCGTGTCCCTGGCCAAGCGCTACACCGGCCGCGGAATGCTCTTCCTCGACCTCATCCAGGAAGGCAACCTCGGCCTCATCCGCGCCGTCGAGAAGTTCGACTACACGAAGGGCTTCAAGTTCTCGACCTACGCCACGTGGTGGATTCGCCAGGCCATCACCCGCGCGATGGCCGACCAGGCCCGCACCATCCGCATCCCGGTGCACATGGTCGAGGTCATCAACAAGCTCGCCCGCGTGCAGCGCCAGATGCTGCAGGACCTCGGTCGCGAACCGGCCCCGGAGGAGCTTGCGAAGGAGCTCGACATGACACCCGAGCGTGTCGTCGAGGTCCAGAAGTACGGTCGCGAGCCCATCTCGCTGCACACCCCGCTGGGTGAAGACGGCGACTCGGAATTCGGCGACCTCATCGAGGACTCCGAGGCAGTTGTGCCCTCGGACTCGGTGAGCTTCACACTCCTCCAAGAGCAGCTGCACTCCGTGCTCGACACGCTCTCGGAGCGTGAGGCGGGAGTGGTGTCCATGCGCTTCGGACTCAATGACGGTCAGCCGAAGACCCTCGACGAGATCGGCAAGGTCTACGGCGTCACCCGTGAGCGCATCCGCCAGATCGAGTCGAAGACGATGGCCAAGCTGCGTCACCCGTCTCGTTCGCAGGTACTGCGCGATTACCTGGACTGAGGCCAGTCTCGAGGTCTGCTCGAGGTGAGAAGAGCGGAACGCCCCTGGGAATTTCCCAGGGGCGTATCCGAGTCAGAACCAGTCGACGACGCCGTCGAACAGGGCATCGGCGTACTTCTCCTGCCCGGATTTCGACTCCATGAGCTTCGCCTCAGACGGGTTGCGCATCTCTCCGCATTCGACGATGACGGCGGGCACCGAAGCATTGTTCAGACCGGCCAGGTCCGGCCTCCGGCTGATCGCGTCCTGTCCATAGGCCCTGTTCGGGGTGAACTCCTCACCCATCGACTTCCCCACCGATTTCGCCAGATCCACGGAAGCCCTCTCTGTCTTCTCGTTCTCACCGGGATCGGCGACGATGATGTGGAAGCCCTTCACCGCACTGGACTCGCTGCCGTTGGCGTGAATGCTCACGAGCAGATCCGCATCGTCGGCGAATGTCCCGCGCTCGTCCACACACGGTCCGACTCCTGTGTTGTCCTCGCGGCTGAGCACGACTTCGGCCCCGGCATCCGTCAGCGACTTCTCCAGCTTCCTCGCCACGGCCCACGTGAAATCGGCTTCCGGATAGTCGGAGCTCGTCGACGTGCCCGTGGTGTTGCACGCCTTCGTGCCTCCGCGACCGTCGGGCACCTGCCGATTGATCGTCTCCGGATGATCCGCATTGCCGCCGTTGTGTCCCGGATCGATCGCAATGACCTTCCCTTTGAGATCCGCCTCTGCCTCCTTCGCCGAGGCGGTGCCCGACTTCGCGTCGTCGCCTCCGTCCGCACCGTTGCCGGCAGTCGGAGACTCGCCGGTCGTCTCGGCCGCCTGACTCGTTCGTCCGGGGGCACCTGCGCCCTGGGAACAGGCCGCCAGTCCGGGCAGGCTGACAGCGGCGGTGAGAAGGAGACTTGGGACGAGGAGGCAATGCGGCATGACTCCATTGTTTCAGCTCAGGAGTGCCCATGGTCGGGGTCGACCGGATGTATTCCCGACACGGGCCCGAGGGAATAGGGTCCTGCGCGCGCAGCGATTAGAGTTTAATCGAACGAGAGGAATTGTGTGGAAGACGAAAGCTACGGCGCCAGGCACCTGTCCGTCCTGTCCGGTCTTGAAGCGGTACGCAAGCGACCCGGCATGTACATCGGCACGACCGACTCCCGCGGTCTCATGCACTGTCTGTGGGAGGTCATCGACAATTCCGTCGACGAGGCCCTCGGCGGGTACGGTTCTGAGATCCTCATCGAGCTCGCTGCCGACGGCTCGGTGGCGGTCACCGACAAGGGCCGCGGGATCCCCGTCGACATCGAACCGAAGACCGGACTGACCGGCGTCGAGGTCGTCATGACCAAGCTCCACGCCGGCGGCAAGTTCGGCGGCACGTCCTACGCCGCTTCGGGCGGACTGCACGGAGTCGGCGCCTCGGTCGTCAACGCCCTGTCCGCTCGCCTCGACGTCGAGGTCACCCGCGGATCGAAGGTGCACAAGATGTCCTTCCGCCGAGGCGTGCCCGGACGCTTCGACGACTCCTCCGGCACTCCGAGCCCGGACAACCCCTTCGAAGCCTTCGAGGAACCGACCGGTCTCGACATCGTCGGCAAGGCCAAGCGCGGAGCCACCGGCACCCGTGTCCAGTACTGGGCGGATCCGCAGATCTTCCTGTCCAAGGCCCAGTTCGACTACCCGCACCTGGTCGAACGTGCCCGTCAGACCGCCTTCCTCGTTCCCGGCCTCGAACTGCGCATCGTCGACCGGCGCGGCGTCGTCCGAGACGAGACCGGCGCCGTCATCGCCGAGCGCGAAGAGGTCTTCAAATTCGACGGCGGAATCACCGAATTCGTCGACCATCTCTCCATCGATCCTCCGATCACCGATACCTGGCGTCTGCAGAACACAGGGACCTTCAAGGAGACCGTCCCGGTCCTCAACTCCTCGGGTCACCTCGAATCCAAGGAAGTCGAACGCGAGGTCGGCGTCGATATCGCTCTGCGCTGGGGGACCGGTTACGACACGAAGCTGAAGTCCTTCGTCAACGTGGTCGCCACCCCGCAGGGCGGCACCCACCTCGCCGGGTTCGAGCAGGCCTGCCTGAAGGCGATGCGCAAGGCCGTCGACGCCAACGCGCGCAAACTCAAGGTCGGCAAGGACAAACTCGAGAAGGACGATGTGCTCGCCGGCATCACCGCAGTCGTCACCGTCCAGCTGGCCGAACCCCAGTTCGAGGGGCAGACGAAGGAGGTCCTCGGCACCGCCGCAGTGCGCCAGATCGTGGCGAAGACCGTCGAGACTCAGCTCGGCGAGGTGCTCGCGTCGACCAAGCGCGCGCAGAAGCAGCAGGCAGCCGTGCTCATGGAGAAGGTCGTGGCCGAGATGAAATCGCGCATCTCTGCCCGCACCCACAAGGAGAACCAGCGACGCAAGACCGCGTTGGAAGCCTCCTCGCTGCCGGCGAAACTCTACGACTGCCGCGACAACGGAGTGGAGAACACGGAGCTGTTCATCGTCGAGGGTGACTCGGCGATGGGCACGGCGAAGGCCGCCCGCAACTCCGATCACCAGGCGCTGTTCCCCATCCGCGGGAAGATCCTCAACGTCCAGAAGGCGACCTTGGCCGACATGCTCGCCAACGTCGAATGTTCGGCGCTCATCCAGGTCATCGGCGCCGGTTCGGGTCGCAGCTTCGATATCGACGCCGCCCGCTACGGGCGCGTCGTCATCATGACCGACGCCGATGTCGACGGCGCGCATATCCGCACCCTGCTGCTGACTCTGTTCTTCCGGTATATGAAACCGCTGGTCGAGGCCGGTCGCGTGTTCGCCGCCGTGCCTCCGCTGCACCGGGTCGAGGTCGTGACGAAGCGCGGAACGCCCAACGACATCATCTACACCTACACAGAAGCCGAGCTCCATACTCTGCTGAAGAAGCTCGAGAAGCAGAAGAAGACCTACAAGGAACCGATCCAGCGGTACAAGGGCCTCGGCGAGATGGACGCCGACCAGCTGGCCGAGACGACCATGGATCCGAGCATGCGCACCCTGCGTCGGGTGACGATGGCCGATGCCGAGATGGCGGAGAACACCTTCGAGCTCCTCATGGGATCATCGGTCGGACCGCGCAAGGAGTTCATCGTCTCCGGCGCCGCCGTCCTCGATGCCGAACGCATCGACAGCTGAAAGCGACTGCTGAGTCAGCACCGATGCTGAGTCAGCACCGACTCATCTGAGCCCGGGCCGAGATTCGCGCCCGGGCTCAGATGCCGAATGCCGAGGGTGTGACGATGAGCAGGGTCGGCAGGAGCAGAAGCAGAACGGCCAGTCCGATCGACATCAGGCGCACGGGGATCCGCGCCGGATCCAAGGGGCGTGACAGGCGCAGGATGCGCTGAGCGGACAAATCACTGCGATGCTCGGGGCTGATCGCTGCGGCTGATCCGACCGCCCGGGCCAGGATCTGCGGATCGACATGGTCACGCGCCTGATCATCGGCCATGAGCTCGATGAGTCGATTCACCGAGTTCAGCCCGATGGCCGTGGCCGAGAAGTAGGGCAGGGCCCGATGCCAGGCGGCAAACGGGATGACGAGCACATCGTGCCGGAAATCCAGATGGGCCCGCTCATGGGCGATGACGGCGGTGCGTTCGTCCTCGTCGAGGGCCTTGAGCAGACCGGTGGACAGGACCGCGGTGCCTTTCCGCGGTCCTTTGGGCAGACAGTAGGCGACGGCTTCATCGGTGGTGATGATGCGGGTGTCCGGGTAGGCGATCGACGGTTCGCTGAGCAGATGGAGGATCTCGTCGTGGCGCAGGCGGGTCTTCCGCGCCGAATAGAACGTGAGGACCAGGCAGCCGAGCAGCCGAGCGATGAGGACTACGGCGATGACGAGGAAGATCCACGCCAGGAGCGACAGCTGGGTGTGGTCCTTGCCCCGCATGAGATCGAAGAGTCCCTGGGGGAGGCTCGTCGTGCCCGGGGCGACGGCGAAAGCGAGAGCGGCGCCGATGAGCGACAGTCCTCCCGAGAGTCCGACGGCCTGCCACAGGACGACCTCGGAGATCGGGTCACCGCGGAATCGAGCGAGTGCCGCAGGTACAGGCCATGCCAGCAGAAAAGCCAGCACGGCCAGAATGATTCCCACGATGGTCATTGAGGTGACCGGCCTGGGTCAGGACTGCGTCGAGTGATTGCGCCCGAGCAGGTTGCGCAGCGCCTTGGTGTCGGCCTCCGAGACGGTGCCGAGGAAGCGAGCGAGCACAGCCTGACGGTCCGGTGCCTGAGACAGCATCTCGGTCATCAGCTCCGCCACGTGATCCTCACGGGTCGAGACCGCGATGTAGCGGTGCGGACGGATGCTGCGATCGCGAGTGACGAATCCCTTCTTATCGAGCCGAGACAGAACCGTATGGACCGTCGTCAGCGCGAGCTCGCGGTCCGAGAGGACTTCGCGGAGTTCGGCGGCACTCAGCCCGTCATCGTGGACCCAGATGGCGTCCATGACGCTGCGTTCGAGTTCACCCAGTGTTCCCACAGTTCTTTCGCCCTCAATTTCTTTGTCGGTCTGATCGCCCCAGTATATCTCTACAGTCTGTCGAATTCCACACAGACACCTGACCTTCGGCCCAGTCGCGGCCCTGGCCAGGTGCGCTTGACCCAGCGCATAATTGGAAGCGGGAGTCTTGAATGATGAAACCGTGACGGCGGCGTTTCTACGACCTGTAGAATTCTACGTGACGTAGAAACACTGCTCGCGTGAAACCTGAATGGAGCACCCATGGAGCTGGACCCGGTCCTCATCGGACGGTGGCAATTCGGAATCACAACGGTCTACCACTTCTGGATGGTGCCGTTGACCCTGGGGCTGGGCATGCTCGTGGCGATCCTGCAGACGATCTACCACCGCACCGGCAACGAGGTGTATCTGCGCAGCACGAAATTCTTCGGCAAGCTCTTCCTCATCAACTTCATCATGGGAGTGGCCACCGGCCTGGTCCAGGAATTCCAGTTCGGCATGGCGTGGAGCGAATACTCCCGCTTCGTCGGCGACGTCTTCGGTGCGCCCCTGGCGTTGGAGGCCCTGCTGGCCTTCTTCCTCGAATCGACGTTCCTCGGCCTGTGGATCTTCGGTTGGGGCCGACTGCCTCGCGCCGTCCACCTCGGTTCACTGTGGTTGGCCGTCATCGGCACATGGATCTCGGCCTACTTCATCATCGTCGCGAACTCCTGGATGCAGCATCCCGTCGGCGTCGAGATGGTCGACGGCCGGCCCGTGATGACCGACGTCTGGGCGGTGCTCGGCAACAACACCGCCATTGCCGCCTTCACGCACACGATCTTCGGCGCCCTGGCCGTCGGCGGTTCCTTCCTCCTCGGCATCTCCTGGTACCACCTCTACCACCGGCGCAAGGACGGAATCGACACCGTCGGAGCCGACGGCAAGGTCATCGTCGGTTCCTCGATGAAGATTCCCGGACGGGACAAGACAGACCATGCGGTGTGGATCAAGTCCCTGCGCATCGGTGCGATCGTCGGCGTCCTCGCCTTCGCCGGCGTCTCGATCACCGGTGACGTCCAAGCCAAGCTGATGTTCGAACAGCAGCCCATGAAGATGGCCTCCGCCGAGGCGGCCTGCCACGACGGCACCCAATTCTCCGTTCTCACAGTCGCCGATCCCTCGTCGAATGACTGCGACGGCGTGGAGAACATCTTCGAGATCCCCGGTCTGCTGTCGTTCCTGGCCAACGGGGACTTCGACACCCCCGTCCACGGTGTGACGACGCTGCTGCCCGAATACCAGGAGCGCTACGGCACCCACATCCCCGACGACCCGCGCTACGGCGAGCACGCCGGTGAACCGATCGACTACCAGCCGATCATGATCGTCACCTACTGGGGCTTCCGGATGATGATCGGCTTCGGCGCCCTGGCCGCCGGGGTCTGCGTCATCGGACTGTGGCTGGCCCGCAAGGGCACGGTGCCCGAGTCGAAATGGCTCAGCCGCGGCTTCGTCCTGGCCATCACGGCACCGTTCCTCGCGAACTCGGCCGGATGGATCTTCACCGAGATGGGCCGTCAGCCCTTCGTCGTCGCCCCGAACCCGGCTCAGCTCGACGGGGTGTATATGTACACCCAAGCGGCGCTGTCACCCGAGGTGACACCGGCCATGCTGCTGTTCTCACTGATCAGCCTGGCTACCGTCTACGGAATCCTGATGGTCGTCGAACTGCGATTGATCACGAAGTACGTCAAGGGCGGAGTCGCCTCGGCGATGCCCGAACTCGACCAGACGAATACGAAACCCACGATCACCGACAACGGCGACGACGTCCTGTCGTTCGCGTACTGAGGGAAGGTCACGATGGAAATCCTCGCCACAATCTGGTTCGTCCTCATCGTCGTGCTCTGGATGGGATACCTCTTCCTCGACGGCTTCGATCTCGGTGTGGGCATGATGATGCCCTTCCTCAGTCGCAGCGAACGCAGCAAACGCGTTCTGCTCAACTCGATCGGCCCGGTCTGGGAGGGCAACGAAGTCTGGCTGATCACCGCGGCCGGAGCGATGTTCGCCGCGTTCCCGCACTGGTACGCCTCACTGTTCTCCGCGCTCTACATTCCCCTGACGATCTGCCTGCTCGCACTGATCTTGCGCGCCGTGGCCATCGAATACCGCGGCAAGGGGCACTCGCAGCGGTGGAAGTCCTTCTGGACCTGGGCCGTGGCCGTGGGCTCGGCCGGAACTGCCGTCTGCATCGGAGCGATGCTGGCGCTGACGACAATCGGGCTGCCGCTCAATGATCACGGCGATATGATCGGCGGACCCTTCGCCTGGATGTCGTGGCCGGCGCTCGTCGGCGGCCTCGGCGGGCTCGGCTTCTCCCTGGCCCACGGGCTCATCTTCCTCGGACTCAAGACCCAGGGCGAAGTCCGGGCGCGGTCGCGGCGCTGGGCCGGGAGGCTCATGCTGCCGGCGGCGGTCCCGTTCCTCATCTGGTTCGCCTCCTCGATCACTCAGCGGACCTGGCTCGTCGTTCCGGTGCTCATTGCGATTGCCGCGCTCATCGCCGCGTACTTCGCGGTGCGCGCCGGAGCCGAGAAGAGAGCGTTCATTCTGCACGGGATCTATCTCATCGCAGGACTGGCAGCGGTCTTCGCCGGTACCTTCCCGAACGTTCTGCCCTCGACGCTCGACCCGTCGAACTCGCTGACGATCGGTGCCGCCTCGTCGTCGGACTACACCCTGAACGTCATGCTCATCGTGACGATCGTGATCCTGCCGATCATCATCGCCTACCAGATCTTCAGCTACCGGATGTTTCTCGGCCGCATCGCCGAGACCCACATCCCCGAAGCGCACAAGCTGCCGGTGGCGATCCGATCGTGAACTCGCCCCTGTCGATCCTGCTCGAACTGCCGACCGGTCGGCGGGGGCTGGCACTCTCGGTGTTCTCCGCCCTGTGCCGGGCGGTGGGGATCGTCCTCATCGCCGAAGCGCTGGTGCGCGCCATCATCGGCCATAGTGCGCCCGGGGTATGGGTGGTCATCGGCGCCCTCGGCGCACTGTTGCGCGGCGGCGGTCTCTGGCTCGACCGCAGTCTGGGCACCTCCTTGGCCGCTGAATCGAAACAGGGGCTGCGTCGCTCGATCCTTTCGGGTCTGCTCCGCGGGCGGGGACGCCCGCGGACGAATGCGGCGGTCACGGTCACCCGCGGAATCGACGATCTCGATGACTACTTCACCACGGTGGTGCCGGCCCTGACTGCGGCCGCCGTGGTGCCCATCGTCCTGCTGGTGCGCATCGTCTTCAGCGACGTCCTCTCCGCGGTCATCATCACGGTATGTCTGCCGCTGGTTCCGGTGTTCATGGTGCTCATCGGCCGCTATACGGCGGAGTCGACCTCGGCGACGCTGGCGGCTCTGGAGCGGCTGTCGGATCATCTGGCCGAACTCGCCGAAGGGCTTCCCGTGCTCATCGGCCTCGGGCGTTCACGTGATCATGCGGCTCGGCTGCGGGAACTGGGGCAGCGCTACCATGCGGCGAACCTGTCGACGCTGCGCATCGCGTTCCTCTCGAGTCTGGCGCTCGAGCTCATCGCCACGATCTCGGTGGCACTCGTCGCCGTGGTCATCGGTCTGCGCCTGGTCAACGGGACGATGGACCTCGCCGACGGCCTGCTGGTCCTGCTCATCGCACCCGAATGCTTCATCCCCCTGCGGGAGCTCGGGGCCGGATACCACGCGAGTGAGAACGGTCGCGAAGCGCGGGGGAGAGCCCAGGCGCTGGTTTCACAGACTCAGCCGGCAGCCGCCGCGCCGACGGCTGCCACCGAGGCGACGGCTGCCGCCGGGGCGACGGCCGACACCGAGGCGACGGCCGCCACCGAGGCGACGGCCGACCGGGGACATGCGCTCAATACTCCCGGTCGGCCGGGTGAGCAGCGCGTTCTCTATGCCGACGGCACGCTCATCACCTGGTCGGGCACCATCGACGCTCGGCCGGGCGTGACGACGATCAGCGGCCGGTCTGGGACAGGCAAGACGACTGTGCTCGGGGCGCTGGTCGGCAGCCTGCCGGCCGATGCGCACTCCACCGTCGCTCCCGTTGCCGCAGCCTATATGCCGCAGGCTCCGCGGATGTTCGCCGAGACCATCGGTGCCGAACTCGCCCTCTTCGGACTCGACGAGGACGGAGCGCGGTCGGCCCTGGCCGCCGCCGGCCTGCCCACCGATCTGCGTGTGCAGACCGCGGCACTGAGCCCCGGCCAGCAGCGCCGGCTGGCGCTGGCGCGTGTGCGGCATCGCCTCGGTGACGGGGGCGGGCTGCTCGTCCTCGACGAACCCACCGCCCACCTCGATGCCGACAATGCCGACATCGTCATCGCCATGATCGCCGAGGCGGCCGCCACCAACCGTGTGTTCCTCGCCAGCCATGACGAACAGGTTCGTGCCCTGGCCGACACCGAGATCCGCCCGGAGAAGACGCGAATCGACGGGGCCCAGGCCGCGGACATTGCGGCTGCGGCGGAGACCGCAGCCGCGGGTCAGCACTGGAACGACGCGGCCGAGGCTCCCGCCACACGGACCAGGGACGACTCCGGTCCGAAGAGTCTGCTGGGTTCGGGCAGTGGGCATCGGGATCGGATGCGTGCCGAGCCGCAGTCGCGAGACCGAACCGATGCCGAGTGGCAGTCGGGCACAGAAGCACGGACGGGAACCGCAGCCCGGACAGCCGCACTGCGCCGGCGTTGGTCTGTTCTCAACTCGAGTCTTCCGCTCTTCACTCCGACCATGCTGGTGGCAGCCCTGACCGCGTGCGCGTCCAGTCTCGCGGCCATCGCCTTGACCGCGGTTTCTGCATGGCTCATCGTCGAAGCCTCCTACCAGCCGCCCATCATGCTGCTCATGGTCGCCATCGTCGGCGTGCGCTTCTTCGGGCTCAGCCGGTCCGTGCTCCTCTATGCCAGCCGACTGAAGCTGCACTCGGCGATCTTCGCCGCCCTCACGCGACTGCGCACTCGACTGTGGGAGCACTTCGAGCGTGTGGGGATGAGTGATCGGCGGCTGCTCACCTCGGACTCGGCGCTGCGCGCCATGGTCGCCGACGCCGATGACGTCCGCGACCTGGTGCCCCGGACTCTGTTCCCGCCGCTCGTCTCCGTCCTGGTCGTCATGGGTGTGAGCATCACGGCGGCACTTCTCCATGTGGAGTCTCTGGTCTGGTTCGTCCTGCTGGGCGCTGTCAACCTCATCATCGTCCCGATCCTCGTGATCCGGGCAGAGAGCCGCCTGGCGCACGGAATCCGGGAGGGCCGCAGCCGGATTCTGTCCGTCCTCACCCGCGCTCTCAACGCGAAGGACGATCTGGCCACGAACCGTGTCGACACTGAGGTGATCGGCCTGTTGGCCGGTCTGGAGTCCGACCTCGAGAAGAAGCAGAAGGCGTCGGCCCGCAATTACGGCCTCGCCCAACTGTGGCTGCAACTGAGCACCTTCGCCACCGCAGTGATCCTGGCGGCAACCGCAGACGCTCCGACCGAGATCGTCGCCGTGCTTTCGCTCATGGCCCTGGGGCTGGGAGAGGTGTTCGCCTCGGCACTCGAGGCATTCCGCCAACTGCCGGGTTTGGCAGCGGCACTGGACTGCCTGCCCGATCCAGACAATGCGGAGGACCGCGAAGCCGAGGTGTCGGGACCCGACGCCGAGGAATCGGCTCCTGCCGCCGGAACGACGGTCGAAGAGAACGACGATTCGTCGCGCCATTCTGACCCCGCGGCCGAGCTCGTCGGCGTCGACGCCCTCGAATTCGATGAGATCACCGTCGGATGGGACGACCGGGCGGTCGTGACAGGGCTCGACCTGCGGGCCGAACGCGGACGCTGGACCGTGCTGTGCGGCGACAGCGGAACCGGAAAGACGACGAGCCTGAGTGTGCTCCTGCGGTTCCTCGATCCTTGGTCCGGAAGCTACCACGTCCGTGACCGGACCGGGGTCGGCCACGATATGCTCACGCGCTCACCGGCAGACCTGGTCGGCCGCATCGCCTGGTGCCCTCAGGAGGCACACGTCTTCCGGTCCACCGTGCGCGGCAATCTCGCCCTCGCGAGGCAGACGGTGCTCGGAGACGACGAGATGGTCAGCGCGCTGAGAGCGGCAGGGCTGGGCGACTGGGCCGACATCGCGGGTCTCGACCGGTGGGTCGGAGACCACGGTACGGAGATCTCCGGTGGTCAGCGCCAGCGATTGGCAGTGGCGAGAACTCTGCTGACCGGCGCCGATGTGATCGTCCTCGACGAGCCGACGGCACATTTGGACGATGAGACGGCACGGCTGCTCGTCGACGACCTGCGCGGGAACCTCCGCGATCGCACGGTCGTCATGGTCACTCACGACAGGCGCCTGATCGCGGATGGCGATGAGGTCGTCGACCTCGGCACAGTCCAACCGGGTGCGGCAGACCTCGGCACACAGGTTCCCGAGGGCGCACACTCGGCAGTCTGAGGTCAGTCCCGCTTCGACCCGAACATGATCTCGTCCCAGCTCGGGATCGAGGCTCGCGAATTCTTCTTCGACTTCGGCTTCGAGTCCTTCGCCGACGCGGAGTCCTTGAAATCATCGGAGTGATCGCTCACCCCGGGCTCATTGAGCAGCGAGAGCTGATTCTCATCGTCGAAGACACCGACCTTCTCGGTCGGCTCCTGCGGCTCCTCGGCAGGGGCAGCCGCATCCTCGAAGGCGAAGACCTCGTCATCGGCGGCGGCTTCGGGCCGACCGGGAGCAGTGTGCGCTCCCTGCGGGTGAGTCTCGGGATCCTCGGTGACCGCACGCAGACGGGTCCGCGGCTCCTCTTCGGTGTGGCGACGCTTGCGCAGGTTCTCCAGAATCCGGCCGGTCTCGGCCTGGTGATCGCGGGCCTGCTGCGACGGAGCCGAACCGGCGGTGGGGCGGACCGGTCCGTCCGCGGCGATCGACGCGGACGACCGATCGGTGTGCGGGAGGACATCGACCTCCTCGGTGTTCCTCTGTCGCTCGGCACCGCTGCCGTAGTTCGGGATCGGTCCGGTGTCGGTGGGGCCAGAATCGGCGAGCCACTTCGCCTCGTCATCGATCGGGGTCAGCGAACGGCGGTAGTAGTGCCAGCTGGCGGTGCGAACACGGTCGGCGGCAGTGAAGCTGAGCTGGATGTACCAGTTGCCGTCCTGCTGCTTCCAGGAATCCCATTCCATCGTCTCGATATCGACATCGCGCATCGCCAGACGTTCCTGGCACAGCTCGATGAGCGGAGTCGGCTCACCGTTGGGATCGTGGTCGGAATAGATGGGATGACGGCTGGCGAGGTAAGCGGTGCGTTCGCGTTCGGCCATCGCCGGACCTTCATAGGTGCGCACATATTCGAGATCGGCGCCGGTGGTGGCCACGACCTCCTCGGCGTCCATGCCGCCGCGGATCATGGCCTGGATCTCCTTCGGGCGCACGGGAGCCTCGGACTTGGACTGGGAGCGGTCCCTGCGGACCGCGGCGATGAGCGCCTCATCGAGGCCGACTCGGTACTGAAGCCCGTTCTCGTCGTTCAACAGCAGATGGGTCCCGTCTGCGTTGACTCCGTTCAAGATCAGTTCACGCATTGCCTTAAGCTCCTTTGTCGCGTCTCCTGAAGATCGTGTCACGTTCGGCGCGTCGTGCCGGGCAGATTTCCGCGCGAGTCGCGAAATCACGGGCCGAATCGACCGCCGGCAGAGAGCGACTGTGAGACCGGCCACGGATGCGGCCGGCGCAGCCCGGGCCGATCCGTCTGCACCATGAGTGAGTGCGGCTCACTCTGCGGACAGCGAGCCGAGTCGAGGCGCAGTCTGTAAGATCGAAACCGTGAATACGACTGCACCCATCGACGCCCTGGTCCTCATGTCATTCGGCGGACCGGAGGCTCCAGAAGAAGTGGTTCCATTCCTGCGCAACGTCACCGCCGGACGAGGGATTCCCGAGGAGCGGCTCGAGGAGGTGGGAGAGCACTATTTCGGTTTCGGAGGCAAATCTCCGATCAACGATCAGAACAAAGCGCTGCTGGCCGCGCTGCGCGACGAACTCGATCGTCGCGGGATCGAGACTCCGCTGATCTGGGGCAACCGCAACTGGGACCCCTATCTCACCGATGAGGTCCGCACCCTGGCGGAGGACGGTGCCACACGGTTCCTCTCGATCGACACCTCCGCCTACTCGTCCTACTCGTCGTGCCGCCAATACCGTGAGGACTTCGCGAAGACGATCGACACACTCAAGGACGAAGGCTTCACCGTCGCGATCGACAAGATCCGACAGTACTACAACCACCCCGGCTACGCCGACGCCTGTGCGGACTGTCTGAACGAAGGCCTCACCGACTTCCGGAGCAGGGTCGGACAGATGGACTCGGCCAAGCACCGGATCCTCTTCGTCACCCACTCGATCCCCAACGTCATGCAGGACGCCTCCGAGGCGACGACCAACGGCTACCGTGCCCAGCACGAGGAGCTCATCGACCATCTCATGGGGCGCATCGATGAGGCCGACCGCGTTCCGGCCGAACTCGTGTACTGCTCGCGTTCCGGCTCGCCCGAGGTGCCGTGGCTCGAACCCGATGTCAACGACCGGATGACCGAACTCGCCGAGGAGGGGGTGACCGGTGTCGTGCTCGTGCCCATCGGCTTCATCTCCGATCATATGGAGGTCGCCTTCGACCTCGACACCGAGGCGAAGGAGACCGCAGCAGAGCTCGGCCTCGACTTCACCCGGGTGGCGACTGTGGGCACCCACGACGCGTTCGTCAAGGGCCTCGTCGATCTCGTGGAGGAGCGGGTCGCTCAGCTGCGTGGAGACGACATCGACGCTCCTGCCCTGCCCGGGACGAAGGCCCTGGTGCCCGGCAGCGGAGCGTGCAGCATCGATTGTTGCCGGGGCCGCATCGAGCGGGCGACCCATCCGAACTGGGCCGTGGCGAACTGAGTCCGAGAAACGAAAGAACCCTCCCTCACCGCAGCGGTGAGGGAGGGTTCTTTCTCTCGGTGTTCTCTCAGTTGTCGTCGGGGGCCGGGATGACCGGCAAGGCACCTGTCTCGGCCTGGATCACCTCGGCGATAGGGCCGGTGTCGACATCGTTGCGACCGGCGAGTTCCATGAGGTTCTGCAGGTCGTCGATGAGATTTTCGACGAGGAAGTCGTCACCGGCAGACCGGGCCTCGTGAATGCGATGACGGACATCATCGATTCGGGTGTCGAGCTGATCAGCGAATTCACTCATTGTGGATCCGTCCTTCCTCGGGCCGCCTCCACAGGGGACGAGCCCGGTAATCTACCGACAGGCAGTGCTGTCGGTGCTGTCCATCACAAGCATTCTTGCAGAGCTCTTCGTGAACTCTATGTGTGCTCTGTCCATGCAGACAAGCTGGTGACGAGAATCACCGTATCGGGTCTTCATTCCATCTTGCCAACGGCAAGCATACAGTGCACAATGCTGGGGACACATCTCGGAAGAGGAGAAGAGTTCCTCTTCGGCACCCCCTTCGGACAGAGAGCGATGAGGCCATATGGCAACAGACTACGACGCACCTCGCAAGCAAGACGATGAGATCAAAAGCGATTCGATCGAGCAGCTCAAGGCCCAGCGTTCCCAGGATCAGGCGAGCAAGATCGACGAAGACGAGACTGCGGTAGCCGAAGGCTTCGAACTCCCGGGTGCGGACCTGTCGAACGAAGAGCTCTCCGTTCGGGTTCTGCCCAAGCAGAACGATGAGTTCACCTGCATGGAGTGCTTCTTGGTCCGCCATCGTTCGCAGCTTGCGACGGAAGAGGGCGGGATCCCCATCTGCACGGACTGTGCAGGCTGAATCGCTTCTCTTCGCGAAATCCCGAAAACGGACCGCACCCTCGAAAGGGCTGCGGTCCGCTTTTATCCTCCAATTGCTACCTGACGGCGGCGCAGCAACCTCGCGCGAGGGTGCTGGGCCGCCGGGCGGGG
>NZ_JBQDYQ010000053.1:0-21700 GCF_052105255.1 Brevibacterium sp. | reverse complement strand
TGGTGTCAGCAATGTGTTGAGACAGGTTGTAAGCAAGGTAGTGAGACAGCACAGCCCAGCAACCTGGCGCCAGGTTGCTGGGCCGCCCTCGGGTAGTAATTGGGGCGATCACAGGTCCAGGGAGAACACCTCGTGGACCGGGGACTTGTGTCGGAGTTCGGGGTTGCGCTGCATTCCGAGCTTCTCGGCCACACGCCGCGACGGTCGATTGTCGCGGTGGATGATGGCGGTCAGCATTGCAGCGACCTCGAGCTCTCGAGCGTGATCGACGCAGGCCAGAGCCGCCTCGGTGGCGAACCCCTTGCCTTGGGCGGACGGCTTCACATGAAAACCGACCTCAAGGTGTGGTGTGCCGTTGACGGTCTGCCACGTCAGCCCGCAGTCGCCGAGGAACTCACCTTTGTGTGTTTCCACGATCCACAGTCCGAACCCGTGTTCGGCGTAATTGCGTCGATTCCAGCGGATCCACTCAGCCGCCTCGGTGCGGTCCTTGGGGTGAGGGTAATACTCCATCACTCGCAGATCGCCGAGGAGGGCGGCCATATCGTCGAGATCGTCGTCGGTCATCTCCCGCAGGCGCAGACGGGCAGTGTCGCGGGGCGGCATGAGTTCAGGATAACCGGGCGAGCCGACGTGCGTGGGGCTGCCGGAGTGTTCAGCTTGATCGGCGTCGCCGGCGATCACGAATGACCGCGAGTGTCGTGGCGGTGATCAGCAGAACGAGGGCCAAGAGCCACAGAAACCCGGCAATGTCATGGAACGGGGCCGCCTGGGAACTCAGTATGCAGGCAGCAGCGAGCAGGATGAACGCGACGATCCAACGGGTGAGTCCCTTGTGCTGCATCGCTCCTCCGATGTGACGGTCTATGATCGTTGGCACCGACGTTAGATAGAGCAAAGGAGCTTGTCAATAGAAGCTCTTGGCTCTCCCGAAACTACCCGAGGGCGGCCCAGCAACCTCGCGCCAGGTTGCTGGGCCGCCGTCAGGTAGCAATTGGGGAGATGACAGCGACCCTGCGTTCACACCAAGTGGGTGAACGCAGGGTCGCTGGTGAATCTCAGAAGTCTCTAGGTGAGACTCTCAAAGAGTCTCAGAGGCCGCGGACGCGGGTCGCCTGCAGGCCCTTGGAGCCCATCTCAGAGTCGAACTCGACGTTCTGACCCTCGGTGAGCTCGCGGTAGCCGGAGGCTTCGATCGCGGAGAAGTGAGTGAACACGTCAGCCGAACCGTCGTCAGGCTGGATGAATCCGAAACCCTTTTCCGCGTTGAACCATTTCACGGTACCTGTTGCCATAATCTTTGTATCCTTATTTTTAACTGACGACCGCTGCTGCGATCGTGATGGTCGAACCCATTGCTGGATCCGGCTTTCCCGCTGGCTGGACTGGATCTTCAGACGCAGATCCAACGAAAATCTGTGGGTGAACCGAGGACTCGGAATCGCTGGTGAGGATGAGTTCTCTGATGTGAGGTCTCTGTTTCAGACGAAATCGCGGGGATACTCGGTTTCGATCATGCACTCGAAGGTGCTGGACGGAAGTCGTCAGACGACTGAACTGGGAAAAATCATGAGGGGCGCGGAAGGCAGACACGCGCCGACGGGCAAACACATGGTGACGAGCGAATCTACCTGCTCTTGATACACCATCTGCTCCGCACATTACTGAGCGAGAACAGTTCCAGCATAACAGAGTGATCGCTCTACTGGTGATTTCGGCCGAATGATTTCAGTCGAGAGATGGAACACAGTGATGTGCACTCGACCGCACAGATGTTTAGGATTGTATACATTCCGTTTTGTACGCAATCCGCCGTGCCCCCGGACGCAGGAGCACCGGAACCGTGGACAACCGAGAAACACCGCCGCCAGGACCCCGCCGACAGCGACGACTTGCCGCGAAGTACCGGCGCCAGCGCACCTTCGTCGCCGTGGCCGCGGTCCTCATCATCGGTGCCCCCGTGACGATCGCGGTGGCGGTGCACAACCTCGGCGCGAATATCACCTCGTCCCCGCGGCGCGCCCACGGCGGCGACGTTCCGGAGAAGCTCACCGACGAGACGAACGTCCTCATCATCGGATCCGACACCCGCGATCTCGACTCGGCGAAGGATGCCTCCGATGGCTCGGGCACAGGTGAAGGCGCGAACTCCGGGGCTGCCTCGGCGCAAGGATTCGGCGGCGCTGAGGGTGCCCGCAGCGATGCGATGATCCTCGCTCACGTCGCCGCCGACGGCGGCCGCATCGACGCCGTACAGATCCCACGTGACACGATCATGGACATACCCGACTGCGACGACACCGGCCACGGCGCATCAGCGCCCACGCACGGAATGGTCAACTCGGCCCTCAACGCGGGTCCGGCCTGCTCCGTATCAGCGGCGGAGGAACTCACAGGGGTGCGCGTCGACCACTTCATCAACGTCGACCTCGACGGATTCTCAGCGATCGTCGACGCGCTCGACGGGATCACCGTCGACCTCGACGAACCTCTCAACGACCCGAAGGCGAACCTCGACCTGCCCGCCGGCCACCAGACGATCGGCGGAGACGACGCCCTCGCCCTGGCCCGGACACGGCACGCCGTGGGCGATGGCAGCGACATCTCACAGATGGGCAACCAGCAGATGGTCATGGAGGCCATCATCGACCGTGCCAAGAGCGGCCAGGTCCTCACCCGGCCCGACCGCCTCTACGGATTCCTCGACGCTGTGACCTCGACGATCGGCGTCGACGACGAACTCGACTCGATGCGAGCGCTCGCCTCCCTGGCCACGACAGTGGCTTCCGTGCCCGAGGACGACATCACCTTCGAGATCATGCCCTGGACGGCGGCGCCGGAGGGCCCCAACCGAGTGGTCAAATCCGCCGAGGCGGACGACGTGTTCACCGCCATCATCGACGACGAACCGATCGCCGACCTCGAGGGCTGAACCGAATCGGGCCGTCGCCGGCTGCGGCAGCGCTGGTTGCCCCGGCTGAAGCGGGCAGGAAGTCGTCGATGACCTCCGTCCAGACGATATTCATCCGCGGCTCCTAGACTGGGTGGCATGTCTACGATCGAAATCACGCAAGACAACTTCGAGTCGACCATCAACGACAACGAGATCATCCTCCTCGACTTCTGGGCCGATTGGTGCGGCCCCTGCAAGCAGTTCGCCCCGGTCTACGAGCAGGCCGCCGAGGCCAACCCCGACATCGTCTTCGGCAAGATCGACACCGAAGCCCAACAGCAGCTGGCCGGACTCTTCTCGATCACCTCCATCCCGACCCTCGTCGCCTTCCGCCAGGGCATCGTCGTCTTCGCCCAGCCCGGCGCGCTCGCCGCCCCGCAGCTCGAACAGGTCATCACCGCCGTCAAGGGACTCGACATGGACGAGGTCCGTGCCGAACTGGCCAAGCAGGAAGCCGCCGCGGCCGCCGAGACCGACGGTGCAGACGGTGCCGCCCCCGATTCGATCCCTGCCGATCCGGGCGTCGACAAGTGACAGCGACCAGCAGCCACAACGATCACACCCACTCAGACAGAACCGACGCAGGCAATACCGGCGTGCCCGATTCCGTGGCTGCCTGGGAAGAGCGCTACGCCGAGGCCGACGACGCAATCTGGTCCGGAAACCCGAACGAGGCTCTCGTCGCCGTCGTCTCCGAGATGACCCCCGGCCGCGTCCTCGACGTCGGCTGCGGTGAGGGCGCCGACATCGTCTGGATGGCCGAGAACGGCTGGGACGCCACCGGCATCGACCTGTCGACCACAGCCATCGACCGTGCCCGCCGGGCCGCCGAATCCCGCGGAGCCTCCGCCGAGTTCGCCGTCGCCGACGTCTCCACCTGGGAACCGGAGGACCCCGATCGCCGAGGTGGCTTCGACCTCGTCACCGGATCTTTCCTCCACACCCGGTTGCCCGACACCCGGGAAGAACTGCTCACCCGCGTCGCCGCGCACGTGGCACCGGGCGGGGCCCTCCTCCTCGTCTCCCACGCGACGATGCCGCCGTGGGCCGCCGAACACAGCGAGAAGTTCGAACACGGCATGGACCACCACCATGAACTGGTCAGCCCGAACGGAGACTTCGCCCTTCTCATCGGCGCCAGCCCGCACCGCTGGGAGATCGAACTCGCCGACACCCGCTCCCGAGAGGTGACCTCCCCGTCGGGCGAACCCGCCGAACTCGAGGACGCGATCCTCCTGGCCCGCCGGATCTGAACTCAGCCAACGCAGAGACCCGGACCCGGAACCCAGCACCGAGGCGGCTGCGTGGTCGATCAAGACCGCGCAGCCGCCTCGGCGAACCGGGCATTCCCAGCCCCTGAGGCCCAATCGAAGACCCGGTCTCACCTGGTGCATTTCCGCCCCGTGAGGGGCTAAGGTGGTGCCATGGCTCGGTTCAGCTTCCTCGAGTGGCCGGTACTCCGGCAGCTGCGCACGTCGGATAAGACGGGACGCGGCGAATCCGTCGTGTCCCAGCAGACTCGGGACACCACTCCACGCACGGTCACGGCCGACAAGGTCGTCCAATCCGTGTGCCCGTACTGCGCCGTCGGCTGCGGGCAGAAGATCTTCGTCAAGGATGACAAGGTCGTGCAGATCGAAGGCGACCCGGACTCACCGATCTCTCGCGGCCGCCTGTGCCCGAAGGGCGCAGCCAGCGAACAGCTGGTCAACGCTCCCGGTCGTGTCACCGACGTCCTCTACAGGGCCCCGAAGGCCAAGGACTGGACGAAGATCGACCTGCCGACCGCGATCGACATGATCGCCGACCGATTCATCGAAGCCCGCCGCAACCACTGGGAGGACTTCGACGACAAAGGCCACCCGCTGAGGCGGACGATGGGCATCGCCAGCCTCGGCGGGGCGACCATCGACAACGAGGAGAACTACCTCGCCAAGAAGCTCTACACCGCGGCCGGGGCGATACAGATCGAGAACCAGGCGCGTATTTGACACTCCGCCACGGTTCCCAGTTTGGGAACCTCGTTCGGGCGCGGCGGCGCCACACAACCCGTCCAGGATATGGCGAATGCGGACTGCATCATCATCCAGGGTTCCAATATGGCCGAGTGCCACCCCGTGGGTTTCCAATGGGTGACCGAGGCCAAGGCCCGTGGTGCCCGCATCATCCACGTCGATCCTCGTTTCACGCGCACCACCGCGATCGCCGATAAGCATGTGCCCATCCGGGCCGGCTCCGACATCGTGCTGCTCGGTGCGCTCATCAACCGTGTGCTCACCGAGGGCCGCTACTTCGACGAGTACGTGCGCGCCTACACCAACGCAGCGAACCTCATCAGCGACGACTACGTCGACACTGAGGATCTCGACGGGCTGTTCTCCGGGTTCGACCCGGACACGAACTCGTACGAGAACTCGACCTGGTCGTACCAGACGGATGAGCACGGTGCTCCGCTGACGGACCCGAGCCTGGAAGACCCGAAGTCGGTCTTCCAGATCTTGCGGCACCACTACTCGCGCTACACGCCTGAGATGGTCGAGGAGAACTGCGGAATCAAACCCGCAGACTTCGACTACCTCTACGAATCGGTGACCGAGAACTCGGGCCGGGAACGGACCACGTGCTTCGCCTACGCGGTCGGCTGGACCCAGCACAGCCTCGGCGCGCAATTCATCCGCACCGCCTCGATCCTCCAGCTCCTGCTGGGCAACATGGGCCGACCCGGCGGTGGAATCATGGCGCTGCGCGGGCACGCGACGATCCAGGGATCGACCGATATCCCGACCCTGTTCAATCTGCTGCCCGGCTACCTGCCGATGCCCAGCGCCGGGGTCCACGACGCCTTCGACGATTACGTCGCAGCCGTGGGCACCCCGGAGACCCATAAGGGCTACTGGGCCAACGGCCGTGCCTACGCCACCAGCCTGCTCAAGGCCTGGTGGGGCGATGCGGCGACGAAGGACAACGACTTCGCCTTCGACTATCTGCCGCGCATCAACGGCGCCCACGGCACCTATCAGACCGCGGTGCGGATGCTCAACGACGGCGTCGACGGATACTTCCTGCTTGGGCAGAACCCGGCCGTGGGCTCGGCCAACGGGCGCATGCAGCGCATGGCGATGAGCCACCTGAAGTGGATGGTCGTCCGTGACTTCAGCCTCATCGAATCCGCCACCTGGTGGAAGGACGGCCCCGAGATCGAGACCGGGGAGCTGAAGACCGAGGACATCGACACCGAGATGTTCTTCCTTCCCGCGGCCAACCACACGGAGAAGGCCGGCACGTTCACGCAGACCCAGCGTCTCGTGCAGTGGCGTCACAAGGCTGTCAACCCGCCGGGAGACGCACAGAGCGAGCTCGACTTCTTCTATGAGCTCGGCCAAGCCGTGCGCGAGAAGCTGAAAGACTCCGACGACCCCCGCGATCGTCCGCTGCTCGACATGACCTGGGACTACCCGGTCGACGAGGAGGGCGAAGTCGACGCCGAGGCGGTCGTCAGGGAGATCAACGGCTACTTCATCGGCGGCGACCGCGACGGCGAGCCCTTGGACAACTTCAACCAGATGACCGACGACGGGGCCACCGCCGGAGGCTGCTGGATCTACGCCGGCGTCTATGCCGGTGGCCAGAACATGGCCGCCCGCCGCAAACCGCGGGATGAGCAGGACGAAACCGCCGCCGAATGGGCGTGGGCCTGGCCGGCGAACCGCCGGATCCTGTACAACCGTGCCTCGGCCGCACCGGACGGTACTCCCTGGTCGGAGCGGAAGAAGTTCGTGTGGTGGGACGACGAGGCCGGGAAGTGGACGGGCAAGGACGTGCCCGACTTCCCGATCGACCGTGCACCCGCCGCCCGATCGGATGCCGCCTACGGCGGACCCGCCCACCTGGACGGCGACGATCCGTTCGTCATGCAGGCCGATGGAAAGGGGTGGCTGTTCGCGCCCAGCGGCATGGTCGACGGTCCGATGCCCACACACTACGAGCCGCAGGAATCGACGGTCGTCAACCCGCTGTATGCGCAGCAGAACAGCCCGACCCGGATGGTCATGCGCCGTGAGGACAACCTGTCCGCACCCGGTGCCGGGGTGCCCGGATCCGAGGTCTTCCCCTACGTGTTCACGACCTACCGGCTCACCGAGCACCACACCGCCGGAGGCATGTCCCGGTGGCTGCCGTACCTGTCGGAGCTGCAGCCGGAGATGTTCTGCGAGATCTCACCGGAACTCGCCGCCGAGGTGGGACTCGAGCCCTACGGTTGGGCCACCCTGGTCTCCCCGCGGGCGGCCATCGAGGCCCGTGTGCTCGTGACGAAGCGGATGACTCCGCTGACGATCGGCGGGAAGACCGTCCACCAGATCGGTCTGCCCTACCACTGGGGCGTGGGCGGTGAGGGTGCCGTCGTCGAGGGCGATTCCGCCAACGACCTGCTCGGAGTGACGATGGACCCCAACGTCTACATCCAGAACAGCAAATACGTGGCCGGCACGATCGTGCCGGGTCGGCGTCCCCGCGGACCGGAACTCGTCGACTTCGTCGAGAAGTACCAGCGAGAGGCCGGGCTCAGTCCCGAATCCGGAAACCAGCAGGTCACGGTGACCGCCGAGGATGTCGCGGCCGCCCATGGCACCGGGCAGGGCCGCAGCGCCGGTGGGCACGCTCACCGAGGCGGCGACTCGGCCGTCGGCGTCACCCCGGGCAGGACCCTGGACGGGGGACGGGATGGAGCCTCCGATCGTGACGGCACGACCGCCTCGGCGGGGGGATCCGGCGAGGGCGACACCGACGCCTCGGCGACGGTCGACAGTGCCGATGATCGCAGCGGTAGGATCACCATCGAACCCACCGAGGCGACCGAACCCGCCGAGCCCACCGAACCTACCGAGACGGCCGTGGCGAACCGCGCCGACGACGGGGACCCCAGCGACGGCGACCCCGACCACGGACGGCACGCCGACGGCAGTGCGATCGCCGAAACCGAGGTGGCCGAGGCCGAAGCTCACGCCCGCGCAGCTCGGGATGGCCAGGCTGACGAGGCGGGCCAGGAGAACGAGGAGGAGGACGACTGATGTCGACACCGACGATCGATGACGGCACGCTCGCGGACGGGCACTGGCACGATTCCGCGCACAGCCGCAAGGGATTCTTCACCGACACCTCGATCTGCATCGGCTGCAAGGCCTGCGAAGTCGCGTGCAAAGAGTGGAACCGCAACCCGCAGGACGGCACCTTCGAACTGCTCGGTTCCTCGTATGACAACACGGGCAGTCTCGGGGCGAACACTTGGCGGCACGTCGCCTTCATCGAACAGGATTCCGAACGCATCGAGAAGGCGAGGGAATCCGGGCGCAAGCTCGTCAATCTCGGCATGCCCACGATCCGCCCGCGCACCGATGAGTCTGCCGCGGCGCAGCCGCTGGACGGGGCCTTGGGTGCGGCGGCGGAGGGCCGGACCTCCGCCGGTCTGCCGACGACGCCTGAGCTGGGCGTCGATCTGCTGGCACCGGGTGCCCTGGAGCCGACCGACCTGTCGAACGTCGACACGACACCCCCGGACACCGCGGACTTCCGCTGGCTGATGTCGTCTGATGTGTGCAAACACTGCACGCACGCCGGCTGCCTCGACGTGTGCCCGACCGGCGCGCTCTTCCGCACCGAATTCGACACCGTCGTCGTCCAGAACGATGTCTGCAACGGCTGTGGAACCTGCGTGGCCGGCTGCCCCTTCGGTGTCATCGAACGCCGCGATGACGGCACGATCAACACCCCCACCGACCGGGATGATCGCAAGGCCGCGGACATGGATGTGCCGAACGCGGGTACCGCGAACAAGTGCACCCTCTGCTACGACCGCCTCGTCGAGGGTCAGGAACCAGCCTGCGCACAGACCTGCCCGACGCAGTCGATCAAGTTCGGCGACCGTCAGGACATGGTCGATCAGGCGCACGACCGTGTGGCCGAACTCCACGCGAAGGGACTGACCGAAGCTCGCCTCTACGGGGCGAACCCGAACGACGGGGTCGGCGGCACCGGATCCGTGTTCCTCCTCCTCGACGAACCCGAGGTCTACGGCCTGCCGCCGGACCCGCGGGTCGCGACGAAGGATCTGCCGAAGATGTACGCCAACGCCGGGATCGCGGCGCTGGGCATGGTCGCCGCGGCCGGACTCGCGTTCCTCGGGAGCCGCCGTTCATGAGCACCTCAAAATACGATTCCTACCGCCCACCCGAGCCGGAAGGCGGACGCAGAAAACGTCGCCGAGGCGGCCGTGGAGGTCCCAGCGGACCTGACGGTTCCGGTGGCCGTCGGGGCGGTCGCGGCGGCAACGGCCGTGGCGGCGGGTGGAAGAACCGCGGTGCCGACGGCAACCGTGAGATGCCCATGGTCGAGGACGTCGAGTTCACGTCCTACTACGGTCGACCGATCGTCAAGGCTCCACCATGGGGCGATGAGATCGGGACGTACCTGTTCCTCGGCGGTCTGGCAGGCGGTTCGTCTCTGTTGGGCTTCGGTGCGCAGCTGACCGACCGGCCCGGTCTGCGCATCGCCTCCCGGATGACTGCAATCGCGGCGACCGGCATCGGTGGTGCCGCTCTCGTGGCCGACCTCGGCAGGCCCGAACGATTCCTCAATATGATGCGCGTCGTCAAAGTCTCGTCGCCGATGAGCTTGGGCACCTGGATCCTCTCGGGCTTCGGCGTCGGATCAGGAGTGACCTTCGCGATCGAACTCGACCGGATCACCGGTGAGAAGCTGCTGCCTCTGGGCCCGCTGCGCAAGGTGCTTCATGCGATGGAGACGCCGGCGGCCGTCGAATCCGCCTTCTTCGCCACGCCGCTGGCCGCATATACCGCTGTGCTTCTCGGGGCGACGGCCGTTCCGACCTGGAACGCCGCTGGCCGCAATGGTCTGCCGTACGTGTTCGTGTCCTCGGCTTCGATGGCCGCCGGAGGCGCTGCGATGGCATTGGCGCCGGTGGCCCAGACCGGCCCGGCCCGACTGCTCGCGCTCACCGGCACCGCCGGAGAGGCCTATGCGATGTCGGCGATGAGGAAGCGCATGCACCCGGCCGAGGTCGATCCGCTGGACGACGGCGAACCGGGCCACAAGCTGCATCGGGCCGAGAAACTGCTCATTGCCGGGGCCGTCGGCACCGCCGCCGTCGAGGTGGGGGCGCGCGTGTTCGCGAAGAAGCTGGGTGGCGGCTGGAAGACGCGTGCTGTTCTGCGGGGGCTGTCCGTCGTTTCCGGTGCAGCCTTGGCAGCCGCCTCGGCGTACACGCGTTTCGGCGTGCTGGAAGCCGGAATCGAATCGACGAAGGACCCCAGGCACGTGGTCGAACCGCAGCGCGCTCGCCTCGAAGAACGTCGGGCTCGCGGCGTCACCGACGACTCCATCACCACCGGGCGGTAGACGCGCGGAGGTTATCCTTCACCGCTCGAGTCGCAGGGCGCCGCTCACCGTGAGCAGCTCTCACCGTTCGTGCTATCGCCTCCCGCTGGTGGCACGTCCTACAGTCCGCTGGGAATCAGTCACCGTTCGTGTCGAAACAACCCTCCGCAACGCGATGGTGTGCGAGGACCGGTGAGGGAGGCTCGAACTCGCTGCGCGAACTTCCCCTGCGAACGACGATTGGTGCCGAAAAGTGCCTCACGAGACAGCATATTCAGCAAACATACTTGCGAAATGAGGATTATTGGGTAGCGTGAGAGATCTATGAAGAAGCTACTCAGGGATCGCCAGAGCATCAAGCTCGGTGTGTTTGTGGCAGTGGCCTCCCCACTGGTCTACTTCGGGATGAGTTTCCTCGGCTGGGGCAACGATTCATTCAATTGGTGGCAGACACTGCTGTTCGGTCTCGTCCAAGGTGCCGTCTTCTGGTTCTTCATGTCCAGCTTCCGCCAGTTCCGCGACGAGGACGTCATCCCACGCCGTTGACGCATGTCACCCCGAGCCGATGACTTATGCCATCACGCGCCGGTTCTGAAGCTCGGCCGATGCCTGTTTGATCCCGTGTGCCCTTTTCAGACTTTCTGAGACACTGCCGGGCTCATCTCCGCTGAGACGCCTACCGGGTTATATCTGGCGAGCTGCCTCCGGACGCAAGTACGCAGAGGCGCCGTTGATGATCGTCGTGAGGACTGCGGCGTCCAGGAGCCGTTCGCTGTCTTCAACGAAAGGATCGACATCGAGCACGACGAGGTTGGCCGGTTCGCCCGCGACGATCTCACCGATACCGGCTCCGCAGAGGCCCGCTCGGGCAGGGTTGCGAGTGAGAGCCTCCAACGCCTGACCGACACCGAAAGCACGCTCCGGGTGATAGGTCTCCGAGCCCGGAGTGAGTGCTGAGCGAGTCGTCATTGCGATGAAGAGGTTGTGGGAAGTTAGATGGGGAGCAGTCGGAGCGTCCGTGCCGAGTGCCAGAGTGACCGCAGCGTCTCTGAACTTGTGCCAGGGAAAGCCGGTCTCCGCGCGGCCGTTGCCGAGGACAGCCATCCAATTCGCCATGATCGCAGGGTCGCAGTGCACTGGCTGCATCGAAGCGATGACATCGAGCTCAGCCATGCGCTCAATGGTCTCGTCAGTCACCGATTCGAGGTGTTCGATCCGGGCTGTCCTCGTCCGAGCTCCGTTGACCCGCACGCACTCTTCGACGAGGTCGAGGGCGATCTCACTCGCATGATCGCCGATCGCATGCATCGCGAGTTCGAGCCCGTGAGAGTCAGCGGCCACCGCCACCGGAGCAGCGGAGCCGAAGGTCCAGATCGCTTCGGCGTGTGAGCCGTCAGCATAGGGTTCGCGCATCGAGGCGGTGCAGGCATCGATCACCCCATCGAGGATGAGCTTCACACCGATGATTCGGAAGTACTCCGCCCCAGGGCCCTGGGCGAACATGTCGCGGACTTCCACCGCTCGCGCGACCGATTCGAGGTCACGCTCGGGCTCGCCAGTCGGTCTGATCAGCCAATAGCCGGTCACCGGGAACGGCAGGCATCCGTCACGGTCGAGTCGACGGCGGAACGCTGCGGCCTCAGCCTCACCCACGGCCATATCGGAAGCGGCAGTCACGCCGTTGTCGATGTAGACCCGGAACGCACTGTCGAGGAAACGGTCTCGGTCGGCATCATTCGTGATGGTTTCGAGGAACGACCATGCATACTCGATCGCGGCAGTTTCGAGCAGGAAGCCCGTGGCCGCACCGGTCTCACCGCGGACGATCTCGCCACCGGTCGGATTCTGAGTCTCCGAATCGATGCCCATAGCGTTCATCGCCGCCGTATTCGCCCAGGCGGAGTGCACATCATTGGAATCCAGGAGTACGGGGATGTCATCGATGATCTCATCGAGCATCGCCGCAGTGGGCCGATCGCCCGGCACAGCATCGAACATCCAGCCTGCACCGAGGATGAATGCGGCCTCCGGCTGTTCACGGCGCCGCTTGAGAAGACGTTCCTGGATCTCGCCGAGATTCCCGCAACCCCGCAGCTCCACCTTGTCGAGTGTCTGACCCAGCATCATCATGTGCGTGTGCGCTTCGACGAAACCGGGGCCGACGAAGCCGCCGGCGAGATCGATGACCTCGGCCGACCCACCCGCGGCTTCGAGCACCGTATCGTGGTCACCCACAGCAAGGATGCGTCCTGCGTCGATGGCCACGGCCTCGTGGATCGGGTTGTGTTCGCGACCGGTGAAGACCGTCGCGTTCGTGAATACTGTGGTCATGATTCCTTCTATGGCGATACTGTGCTAAGGCTCGGGCGGAGGACTCGAGACGAACGGATGAACGGGCGAGCGGGAGAGCTGTTCAGCGTGGAGACTCTTCACTGAGGTAGTTGAGGCTCGACTCCACGCGAGTCGACACCCGGGCGATGAGAACGGTCGGGACGATGAGCACGAAACTGATGATTCCCATCGTGACTCCGAAGGCGGGTATCCCCACCCTGTCGATGAGCCAGGCGCCGATGATCGGAGCGAAACTCGATCCGACTATATAGGCGCCGATGAGTGGACCTGACCAGCTCCCACGTGCGTCGAGCCCGGCTGCAGTCGCCAGGAACAGAACGAAGGCGAATGCGTAGATCGTATTGACGACGACGATGAGCACGGCCAAGGTCTGCGGATCGGTCGTCAGGCCGATCCATATCTTTGTGGCACCTCCGAGCACGAGCGCGATCGCCAGGGGCAGCGCCCGACCGATCCGGCTGCCGCTGAAGATGACGATTGCCATCGCTGCGGCACCGACCCCTGCTGCGGCGCTGAGCGCGAAACCGAGTCCCTGCTCTCCCAGACCGATTGCTCCACCGAGGACTGGGGCGAGCGTCCATACGGCGTCCTCACTGGTTCCCCAGAGTGGGAACACGATGAGCACTCCGATGCCCGCGAGGAGAACCCGTTTGGGGGATTTGGGGGATTTCGCGGCCGAGGCGTCTGCGTCGGTGATGGCGTCGACGCTCGAGTACTGCGGGGTGCTGGGTAGCCAGACCGTGACGATGAGGCTGAGGAAGGACAGCAGCGCGAGCGCACCGAAGACGGTCGTCTGGACGAGGCCGAGCACCGGAATCACCGCGAGAACCACCATGACGAGAAGACGATTCACGACACCGCTGGCGGCGCTGACCCGGTTCGGGTTGCGCAGTGCCGCAATAGCCGCGCCGGAAGCCGAGATCGCAGTGCCGACGCCGATGGACCCGATGATGAAACCAGTGACGACGAGGTTCGGCTGCGCGTTGAGCGCAGCGAAGAGAAACCCTACGACGGCGACGACGAGTCCGCTTGCGGCCAGGGTGCGTCGATGAGCTCCCGCTGCAGCCCGAGAAGTGCTGAGTCCCACCACGGCCGAGGCGAACAGCCCCCAAGTGAGGATATTGCCCGATGCGACGACGTCGAAGCCGACCTGTTCGAGCACCGACATGATGAGCGGTGCGAGATTGGCCATCATGAGCCCCGCGAGCGAGACGAGGAAGACGGCGGTTCCGTTGAGCGGCTGGAGACGGACACGCGGATCATCGGTGGCGGTCATCGGCTGTGACGCTGAGAGAGAACTCATGGGTGGCCCCTTTGCCAGAATTGAAGTTTACGAATAAACGAAAAGTTTTCGGTTACATAGAATGGTGCACGCACCGAAAGAACTTGTCAATCCATTCGAGCACCTCGACCGACCAAGGAAAGAGCGTTAGATGGCACGACCGATTTCACCGATCCTCAGCCGGGAGAACATCGCGCGGGCAGCGATAGAGATGATCGATGCGGGCGAAGAGCTGCGGATACAGCCTCTGGCGAAGAAGCTCGGCGTCAGTCTGTCGTCGCTCTATCATCATGTGGATGGCCGCGACGGCATCATCCACGCGATGCGAGAGGTGCTCAGCGGCGACTATGCCTTCAGCGCTCCGAGGCAGGGACAGTGGAAGGACGTTCTGAAAGAGGGTGTGCACTCCCTCTGGCGACTGTACTCGGACCACCCTCGAGTCATGATCCACCTGCTCGGTGTGACAATCGATGAACCCGACACGCTCAGCCTTTACGAAGCCCTGGTCGAAGCTCTGCGGCAGGCGGGCCTGCCGGATGAGGAGCTGCTGACGACCCTGGAGGTCCTTGATGCCTTCGCTTTCGGGGTCGCTCTCGATGCGCTGTCTCCGATGAACATCTTTGCACCCGAAGAGTCGGATTCACCGCTGACGAAACTTCTCCGATCCCATCCGACGGACCGTGAGCGCAACCAGCGCCTCTACGACCAGGGGCTTGAGATCATCCTCTCGGGAATCGAATACCGTGTCCGACAGCGGCCGGCGCATCCGGGCACATGAACTCCACGCGGACGGTCCGCGTTACCGCGCACGCCCGAACCGGCGACCATCGCGCGCACGGCCCGCGTCACCCCACGCCGATGACCCGTCTCACCGCACGTGCACGCCCGAGCCGGCGACGATCTCGCCGATGATCGGGTGACCGGGCAGTTCACCGACGACGAGCAGCCCACCGGAGGTCTGCGCATCGGCCAGAAGCAGCAGGTCATCCTCGGTCACAGAATCGTCTGCGGTGAGATGCGGCCGCACCCAGTCGAGGTTTCGCCTGGTCCCACCGGACACAAAACCGTCAGCGATCGACTCATCGACGCCGTCGAGGCGGGGCACTGCAGCCGCATCGATGACGGCTCCGACGCCCGAGGCTCGCACCATCTTGAACAGATGCCCGAGCAGGCCGAAACCGGTGACATCCGTGGCCGCCCGTACACCAGCAGCCACGGCCGCTCGCGACGCTTCGGCATTGAGTGAAGTCATCGTGGCGATGGCCTCGTCGAATCGATCACCCGTGACCTTGTGCCGGTTGTTGAGGATCCCCACCCCGATCGGCTTGGTCAATGTCAGGGGCAGCCCCGCCTCGGCTGCGTCATTGCGCATGAGCTCCTCCGGGTGGGCCACACCGGTCACGGCCATGCCGTACTTCGGTTCGGGATCGTCGATCGAATGTCCGCCGGCGACGGGGCAGTTCGCCTGCGCTGCCACGTCGAGTCCGCCGCGCAGAACCTCGGTGAGCAGCTCCATCGGCAGCTTCTCCCGCGGCCACCCGACGAGGTTGATCGCCGTCACCGGGGTCCCGCCCATCGCGTAGATGTCGGAGAGCGCGTTGGCCGCAGCGATCCGACCCCAGTCGTAAGCATCGTCGACGACGGGAGTGAAGAAGTCCGCCGTCGAGAGCACCGCAAGGTCGTCACGGACCCGCACCGCCGAGGCATCATCACCGTCATCGAGGCCGACTAGGACGTCTGGACCGGACTGACCGACCAGCCCGCGCACCGCGTCCTCGAGTTCACCCGGCGGGATCTTGCACGCACATCCTCCACCGTGGGCGAACGAGGTCAGACGGTCCTGCATCTCAGTCATACCCGGAGACTAACACTCACGTGACGAGACCGTCACCACGTCCGATGGGCTTGCACATCGAGAAGAGCGACCTGCACCGCGCTCTGCTGTGAGCACTCGCCCACGCCCGCGATAGGATGACCGATGGAGGCGTCCGTGTCCTGGTGGGCGCCCTGGTCTTCAAAACCAGTGAGACCGAGTATCTCGGTCTGGCGGGTTCGATTCCCGTCCGCCTCCGCCAACCGTTCTGCGGTCCCGCCGACTCAGCGGCGCCGCGGTGACCCTGGACCGAGGAGGCCGCCCCATGGTCGATCCCGACCCGCGTCGATCCATTCCGCGCACGGATCACCTCCTCGCCCTTCCCGAAGTCATCGCCGCAGGTGAGCACCTCAACCAGGCGACCATCAAAGCGATCATCTCCGAAGTGCAGACCGCTGCGAGAGCCGGTGAGATCCCCGTCGCCGAGGTGGCCCCCACCATCACCTCCAAGCTCGGTTTCCTTTCGGCCTCCTCCCTGACCCCGGTGCTCAACGCCACCGGTATCCTCGTCCACACGAACCTCGGCCGGGCACCGCTGTCACCTGCGGCAACCCAGGCGATCACCGAGGCGGCTGGCTATGTCGACGTCGAAATGGACCTCGGCACCGGCAAACGCAGCAAGCGGGGAACCGGAGCGAAAGCCGCACTCTTGCGGGCCTGCCCGGCAGCCGAGGACGCCCTCATCGTCAACAACGGTGCGGCCGCCCTGCTGCTGGCCGTCACTGCGGTGCTCGGCCGCAGCGCAGGTTCCGGCGAGATCATCATCAGCCGCGGCGAACTCATCGAGATCGGCGCCGGCTTCCGCCTCACCGACCTCATGACCACCACCGGCGCCAGGCTGCGTGAAGTCGGCACGACGAACCGGACGCACCTGGCCGATTACGCCGACGCCATCAGCGACGACACGTCCTGCCTGCTCAAGGTGCACACGAGCAACTTCCGCGTCGAAGGTTTCACCTCCTCCGTCGAGGTCGCTGACCTGCATAGACTCGCCGAGGAGCATGACCTGCCGCTCATCGTCGACCTCGGCTCCGGACTCTTCACCCCCGACCCGGCCCTGCCCGACGAACCCGACATCGACACCGCCCTACGCGCCGGTGCCGACCTCGTCATCGTCTCCGGCGACAAACTCCTCGGCGGCCCGCAGGCCGGCCTCATCCTCGGTCGCGCCGAAGCGGTGCAGACACTGGCCAAACACCCTCTGGCCAGAGCGCTGCGCACGGACAAGCTCACCCTCGCCGCCCTCGAAGTCACGATCACGCACACGGCGAACCCGATCCACGACGCCCTCCACATCGACGCAGATCACCTGCGGAAACGCACCGAAGTCCTCGCCGCAGCGGTCGGTGCCACGGTCGTCGAACACGATGGCCGCGTCGGCGGCGGGGGAGCCCCCGGGGTGCCCCTGCCCGGCTGGGCCGTCGAGCTGCCCGACGACTGTGCCGAACCGCTGCGCCTCGGCGATCCCGCGATCGTCGCCCGCGTCCATCAGGGACGATGCCTCGTCGACCTGCGCTGCGTACCCGAAAGCGATGATCGACGGGTCGCCGAGGCCATCAAGCGAGTCCGTGGCCGCCATGTCTGAAACACCGCACGGCTCCGCGCACGCGACCCCGGGTACTTTCGTCATCGCTACCGCGGGGCACGTCGACCACGGGAAGTCGACGCTGGTGAGCGCCCTGACCGGGATGGAACCCGACCGTTGGGCCGAGGAGAAGAAGCGCGGACTGACCATCGACCTCGGTTTCGCCTGGACCACCTTGCCCTCGGGACGCGAACTCGCCTTCGTCGACGTTCCGGGGCACGAGAAATTCCTCGCGAACATGCTCGCCGGACTCGGCCCCGCCCCCACCGCCTGCTTCGTCATCGCTGCCGACAAGGGCTGGCAAGCCCAATCGAGCGACCATCGCGACGCGATCAATGCGCTCGGCATCACCCAGGGCCTCGTCGTCATCACCCGTGCCGACCTCGCCCCCGACTCCGTCGAGACCACTCACGCCCAGGTCAGCGCTCAACTGCGGGGAACAAGCCTCGAACACGCTCCGATCGTCACCGTCTCGGCGACGACCGGAGAAGGCCTGCCCGAACTCATCAGCGTCCTCGACGAGGTCACGGCCACGGCCGATCCGCCGACCACCTCGGGGAGGGTGCGACTGTGGATCGACCGAGCCTTCACCATTAGGGGAGCCGGCACGGTCGTCACCGGGACCCTCACGGCAGGCACCCTGACCACGGGCGACAGTGTCGAGCTGCGCGGAGAGACCATCGACCGGACCGTGGGCGTGCGCGGTCTGCAGTCCCGGAATTCCACCACCACCGAGGTGGTCCCGCAGGCCCGCGTGGCCGTCAACCTCCGCGACGTCCCCGCCGACGACCTCCACCGCGGCGACGCCCTGCTCACCAGCGGGGCCTGGCCGATCGTCGATGCGATCGATGTGCGCCGCACCATGGGCGAGGCCCTCGATACCGGCATCCACGAACTCATGGCCCATATCGGCACCGCCGCCGTGCCCGCCCGGCTGCGACCCTTCGACGCGAAACACGCCCGGCTCACCCTCGATCGGCCCCTTCCGCTGCAGGTCAGCGACCGGATCGTGCTTCGCGCCCCGGGCAGCCGCAACGTCTTCGCAGGCCTCCTCGTGCTCGATGTCGATCCGCCCGAACTGTCCCGACGAGGTGACAGCGCCAGGCGGGCTCGGGAGCTCGCCGAACGACCCGTCGCAGGCGATGTCCTCGCCGAGGTGGCCCGCCGCGGAGCCGTCGAACGCACCGTCCTCACCCGGTTCGGTCTACAGGTTCCCGATGACGAGGGTCTGCCCGCCGACGTTGAGGATGTGGGCGGCTGGCTCGTCCACTCGCCGACGCTGACCGCTTGGGTCGAGGCGACGAACTCCCTGGTCAGCCGCGAGCTGGCCGCCTCGCCGATGGCCGCGGGAGTGCCCTTCAAGGCCGTCGCCGAGACACTGCGCCGAGCTTCGGACTCCGATCGAAGGCCTGGTGGCAAGACCACGAGCGATGCCACGTCGGCAGCGCACGCTGGGCCGACTCTGCCCCTGCCCAAAGGCACGGACGCCGCGACTCGCCGACTGCTCAACCAGGTCATCTCCCGCGCCGGACTCGAAGCCGTCGACGGAATGGTTCGCCCGCCCGGGCATACCGCGGGACTCGGTGCCGCCGAATCCGGGATCGCCGAGATCGAACGTCGACTCGCATCCGACCCGTTCGCCGCACCGGAAGTCGATGACCTGCGCGAACTCGGTCTCGGAGCGCGGGAGCTCGCGGTCGCCGAGAAGGCGGGACGGATACTGCGCCTCGGCGACGGAATCATCGTGTCCCTGCGCACCCCCGCGCAGGCGATGCGGATCCTCGCCGGTCTCGACCAACCCTTCACCACAAGCCAGGCGAGGCAGGCGCTGGGGACGACCCGACGCGTCGTCATCCCCCTGCTCGAACACCTCGACGGCCGGGGCTGGACGCGCCGACTCGACACCACACACCGCGAAGTCGTGCGCTGAGGACGGTCACGGCACCATCGGTCGGGTGGGCACGACGACGAAACGATGTCCTCGTCGGTGGGCGGCCGCCTCGGCGAAATTCCGTGACCTGTATTACGATCATGTCGGAATGATCGTTCGCGCCGTTTCCGGTGCTTCCGTCGATGGTATGGGTGATAACTGACTGCGGTGATGGGGCCGCAGCGACGCCATTCATCGCCTCATGCTCCCCATATCCGGGCGTGCTGCCCTGGTCGCAGCACTGACCGCCCACCAGAAATCCTCACCATTGACCGTCTCCGGTCGCGCAGATGCGATTCCGACCGGAGACTTCCGAAGGAGCAACTATGTCGAACTATCGTGTTGAGAATCCCGCCACCGGCGAAATCCTCGAGACCTTCCCCGAGGCAACGAATGCCGAGATCGAGTCCACCGTGACTGCCGCCCACTCCACGTACCTGACGTGGAAGGACACCGATATTCAGGAGCGGGCGTCGGTTGTGCGCAGGGCTGCGGAGATCTTCCATGAGCGCAAGGACGAACTCGCCCGGACCATCTCTGTTGAGATGGGCAAGTCGTATGCTGAGTCTGTTGACGAGGTCGAGTTCGCTGCCGACATCATCGACTACTACGGCGTCCACGGTCCCAGTCTGGTCACGGATTATCAGATCCCGTCGACCATCCCCGGTACCGCTCGGATCGAGTCTCTGCCGGTCGGTGCTCTGCTGGGTGTGATGCCGTGGAACTTCCCTTACTACCAGGTGGCCCGGTTCGCTGCCCCGAATCTGGTGTTGGGTAATACGATCATGCTCAAACATGCTGACATCTGTGGGCGGTCGGCACTGTTGATCGAGGAGATCTTCCTCGCCGCCGGTGTCCCTGCCGGCGGATATAGCCACTTGTTTGCCAACCATGATCAGATCGCCTCGGTCATTGCTGACTCCCGGGTTCAGGGAGTGTCGTTGACCGGATCGGAACGGGCGGGTGCGATCATCGGTGCCCAGGCCGGTCAGAACCTCAAGAAGGCTGTGCTCGAGCTTGGTGGCATCGATCCGATGGTCGTCCTCGACGCCGACGATGTGGCGGCGGTGGCGCGTGAGGCGTGGGAGTTTCGGACGTATAACGCCGGACAAGTCTGCAACTCGAACAAACGGCTGATCGTCATGGATGACATCTATGACGACTTCGTTGCCGAACTCGTGCGATTGGGTACCGGACTCGCCCCGGGGGATCCGATGAGTCTGGGTGAGGGTGAGTATGTGCCTCTGTCGTCGCGTGCTGCTGCCGAAACCGTTGATGCGCAGGTGAAGAAGGCCGTTGCTGAAGGTGCTCGGGTGCTTATCGGCGGTAAGCTGGGAGAGGGCTCGGCGGCGTATTATGCGCCGACTGTGTTGGTTGATGTGCCCAGGGATTCCGAGTCGTATGGGGAGGAGATCTTCGGACCCGTGGCCACTGTGTTCAAGGTCAGCAGTGACGAGGAAGCGCTCGACTTGGCGAACGATTGTGCCCTTGGTTTGGGTGGGTCGGTGTTCTCGACTGATGAGGGCCGTGCTGATCGTGTGGCTGCTCGTCTTGAGGTGGGGATGACGCATGTGAACACGATTGCGGCGGAGGCGGCTGAGTTGCCGTTCGGTGGGGTGAAGCGGTCTGGTTTCGGTCGTGAGATGGGTCCGATCGGGATGGGCGAGTTCGTCAATAAGCGCCTCCACTTCATCGCGAAATAAGAGTTCGAGGCGAAATTCATTGCAGCCTTTCACTTATAAGTGAAAGGCTGGTATCGTTGTTATGTAGCTATAGAAGTAGACCCGGGAAGGGGTGACTATGTCAGCGTTAGCTTCTTCCGAGCGAATTGCAATCAGCGATCAGACTGTGAAGGATGCCCAGGAAACTGTCGTACCCAATGAAGCTTCGCTTGTGCTCCGTTTTGCAGATGGAGAAGAAGCGGAACTTCCGACCAGTATCCAGACGACACTATTGCATGCCCTGAAGGTGATCGCAGAACAAGGCTCCGTCTCGATCGGGCAGCTTCCGACGGAACTAACTAGTACGGTAGCAGCGGACATGCTGAGCATTTCGAGGCCAACCCTCATGAAATGGGTCGATGAAGGTCGAATCGACTCGTTCAAGAAAGGGTCGCATACGCGCTTCCGTAGAGATGACGTATTGGATCTTCGAAAGCGTAATGCGGCTGCCCGTCAATCCGCTTTCGACGCACTGCGTAAGTTGGACGAGGAGCACGAAGAGTTCCTCACTGACTGAGATGGATTACTGACTGGCTGGAGTGGGTGCGCTCACTCCAGCTAGGGCGTGTCTCCTTTATTGACCATTCCAGGACTGGCACGGTGGAGACGTGA
>NZ_JBQDYQ010000052.1:20141-23534 GCF_052105255.1 Brevibacterium sp. | reverse complement strand
GCGCGAGGTTGCTGGGCCGCCGTCAGGTAGTAATTGGGGATTTCAGCTGAGGAGGTCGGCGAGGGCGGCCTCGATGACGTCGAAGGCGTCGTTCAGCAGCTCGTCGGAGATCGTCAGCGGCGGCAGGAAGCGCAGGATGTTGCTGAAGGTTCCCGTGGTGAGTACGAGGACGCCGTTCTTCGCGCAGTAGTCTGCGATCTTCTTCACCAGGTCCGCGTTCGGCTCGATCGAATCGCGCTCGACGAACTCGGCGGCGACCATGGCTCCACGGCCACGGACATCGCCGACCTCGGGGTGCTTCGACTGCAGCTTCGTCAGCCGGTCGACGATGATCTCACCGATCGCCAGGGCACGATCGGCCAGTCCGTCCTCTTCGTACGCGGCGATGGCGCCGAGGGCGGCGGCACAGGCGGTGGGGTTGCCGCCATAGGTTCCGCCGAGGCGGCCCGGTCCGACCGAGTCCATGATGTCCGCGCGACCGGTCACCGCCGACAGCGGCAGACCGCCGGCGATGCCCTTGGCCGTGGTGATGAGGTCGGGCACGATGCCCTCCCACTCGGAGGCGAACATCTTTCCGGTGCGGGCGAATCCGGCCTGCACCTCGTCGGCGACGAAGACGATGCCCTTTTCGCGGGCGTAGTCGACGAGCGTGGGCAGGAAGCCCTCGGCCGGGACGATGAAGCCGCCCTCACCCTGGATGGGCTCGATGACGATCGCAGCGACGTACTCGGAGCCGATCTGCTTCTCGATCATCGTGATGACGCGCTTGGCTGCGTCCTCTCCGCTGATCTTCGTGCCGGCCGCGTCGTTGTCGCGGTACGGGTAGGACATGGGTGCGCGGTAGACCTCACCGGCGAAGGGACCGAAGCCGGCCTTATAGGGGGCAGCCTTTGCGGTCATCGCCATGGTCAGGTTGGTGCGGCCGTGGTAGGCGTGGTCGAAGACGACGACGGCGTCGCGGCCGGTGTGAGCGCGCGCGATCTTAACGGCGTTCTCGACGGCCTCGGCACCGGAGTTGAGCAGCACGGTGCGCTTCTCGTGGTCGCCGGGGGTCAGCCGGTTGAGGGCTTCGGCGACCTCGACGTAGCTCTCGTACGGGTTGACCATGAAGCAGGTGTGGGTGAAGGCCTCGAGCTGGGCCTTCGCGGCCTCGACCACGCGGGGGTTCGCGTTGCCGGCCGTGGTCACGGCGATGCCCGAACCGAGGTCGATGAGCTGGTTGCCGTCGGCGTCCTTGAGGATGCCGCCACCGGCCGCCACCACATAGGCGGGCAGGCTCGAACCGACACCGGTCGCCACTGCTGACTTGCGACGTTCCTCGATCTCACGGGACTTCGGTCCCGGAATCTCGGTGACGATCTTACGTTCCTGCGGCAGAGCTTCGCCGCCAATCTCCAAAGCTGTCATAAGGGGAACAATAGGGGCAATCGACGCTTTTTGTCACTTGCCGTCCGAGGGCTGGTCAGAACCGCTCGCTGCGGAGAGACGACGCCGCGGATTCGGCGCTGATCGGGTACGGATTCCGTTGTCGTGTGCCGGCGGCCGAATCCTCATTGCGGATGACCCACAGCGAAGGCGGAAACAGCGCCGGGTCGTCCCCGACGCCCCCGGGACTCAGCGGTTCTGGTTGCGGGCGTCGACGTCCCTGTTCCGTTCCGGAAGCACACGCTCGTGCTCGCGCATCGGCACGACGATCGTCTCCTGAGCGCCGACGACGCGTTCTCCGTCGCCGATTTCGAAGCTCAGCTGCGCCTCGGGGGCCAGGTTCCGTTTGACCACGGCCAGACCGATCGGTCCGAGCTCCCAATGCACGGTCACCGAGGTCAGGGTGCCCACTGAACGTTCGGACCCCCGGACCTCGGCGAGCACCTCGGTGCCGGGATCCGGGGCGATGTGGCCGGATCCGTCGAGGTGGACGAAGGTCAGACGCCTGGGCGGCTGACCGAGATTGTGGACGCGTGCCACCGCTTCCTGCCCGCGGTAGCACCCCTTCGCCAGGTGCACGGCGGTGCGCAGCAGGTCGAGTTCGCCGACGAGGGCTTTGTGGTCGATTTCGTTCCGGCCCGGCCGCCAGGCGGCGATCCGCAACGCCTCCCAGGCGTCGAAGCCGGCCATATCGAAGGTGTTCGCCGACAGTCCCTGCAGGTCAGAGCGTTTGACGATGCCGATGACGAACGGGGTCTCGAGACCGGGGTGGTCGGTGCCCGCGACGTCCTGGCCGATGTCGATCTGCGCATAGGAGGCCGATCCGCTTCCGATATGCGGCCACGGGTCGGACCAGGTTCGGGTGACGGGCAGGGCTTCCGGCAGGGACGTGATGGCGCCGAAGCACTGATAGTCCTCGCTGAGGTCCTCGATCTCGACGCGCATCATGAAGACCATCTTGCGCAGGAAGTCCAGGGTCGCGTCGGTGTGAAGGTCGCTGATGGTCCACAGTGCCTCACCGTCGTCGACGAGCTTCAGCCAGCCCTCGATGCGACCGTTCGGGTCGAGCACGAGGGTTTCGGTGGACACACCGGGGGCCAGGGTGTCGATCTTCTGCGTAGTGATCGAGTTCAGCCAGGTCAGACGGTCGGGTCCGCTCAGACGCAGCACGCGGAGATGGGCGAGGTCGACGAGACCGGCCTTCTCTTCGAGCACGCGCTGCTCACGCAGGGGAGCTCCGTAGTGGATGGGAGTCTCGGCAAGATCGCCGGCCCCGAGCACCGCGGTCGAGCTCAGTCCGCGAGCCAGCGACGAGCGCCGAACCGCCTCGGCGCGGGTGTTCTCCGGCGACGGCGAATCGTTGACATCGGAATTCGGCGACACGGGATCAGTCATCTTAAGACAGCTTCTTCAATCTGGCAGAGGAGTGGGAGGCGAGTTCGTGGCCCATGGCTGCCATGTCCCAGGCCCACATGAGTTCGCCGCCGACGAGGCCGTACATCCGAGTCGAGGCGGTGTACTCCTTCGCGGTCTTGGTCCTGGCCACCACATCGGTGGCCAGATCGATGCGCGGGCCTTTGACGGTACCGGCATAGAGCTCCATGACTCCGTGCGGGTGAACGATCTCCGCTTCGATCTCGAAGGCGTCGTCATTCGTGCGCAGGGTCTCGACCGCGGCGGCCGAGGTGAAAGACTGCGGTTCGGTCGGCACCATCATCCCCGGGCCGACGTCCCCGTCGTCGTGCTGACGCACGAGCTGCCAGATACCGGTCTCGAGAGTCAGGGTCGAGTCGAGTTCACCGGATTCGCCGAGCAGCCACGCATGCGCGGTGTACTGGAGGAAGGGCGTGCCCTGATGGGCGACGAAGTCGATGCGTTGGCCGAACTGCTTCTCAGGAGTGTCCGCATAGCCGACGACACCGACGCCTTCCCACGACCCGATCAGCCAGGACAGCGGGACGAGCTCGG
>NZ_JBQDYQ010000052.1:0-20041 GCF_052105255.1 Brevibacterium sp. | reverse complement strand
ACGACACCGACGCCTTCCCACGACCCGATCAGCCAGGACAGCGGGACGAGCTCGGAATGGACCGAGTCATCGAGTTCGATCACCATCAGGGATCAGCGGTTGTCTTTGAACAGCGCTGTGACGACCTTGACTCCGACGCCCAGGGCGCCGAGAGCGGCGATGCCGACGAGGCTGGAGAAGACGATTTCGAGAGCAACAAGATTTTCCATACTCCCAGTCTACAGTTCCTGACGAAGTGATGTGCATTCAGCTTGACGACGCGAACCCCGGTCGTGCACCGCCGCGAAACCCGGTCGTGCACCGCCGCGAAACGCGGTCGTGCAGCGACGCGCAGGTCAGGAAGCGACGCGTTCGATCACGTAGACGACGACTCCGCCGAGAGCGATCGGAGCGGCACCGAGGGCGAGCTGAACGGCGAAGCTGCGAGCCTTCTCGACGTTCTTCTTCACCTCGATGTTCTGCGAGGCCTCGAGGTTGGCGGCTTGGAACTTCGCATAGGCGACGAGCCCGAGCATCCGATCGACCGCCGCGACGAGCAGACCCATGACGACGCCGAGGATGAGCGCCGTGGCGAGGGAGAGCGCCGGTGCGAACACGAGCACCGACAGGATCCCCGCCACGGCCGTGGACATGGCGATGGCCAGCGGCGACGTGTAGATCGCCGGCCACGGCAGCGCGGTCATGCACTGCGCCACGATGAGCGAGGCAAGGCCGATGACGATGGCCTCCTTGTCACCGGGAACCGTGATCGCCGCGACCCAGGTGCTCGCCGACAGGACGATGACGAGGCCGGAGACCTGCGCGGACACGTTCGCCACCGCATAGGAGGCGCCGATTCCGCGGGTGAGGTTCTGCACGAAGGTCCACAGCAGACCGAGTCCCGCGAGCACGGGCAGCCAGTCGAGGTAGGGAGCCGTTGAGTCCTGCCAGGCGGCGTAGAGTCCGCCGACGCCGAAGAGGGCGAGCATGATCGAGGTCGCCCGCGGCTGCGGGGAGTCCGTCAGGCGCGGCCAACCGTAGGCGACGCCGAAGACGATGAGCCCGGTCGCCAGCAGGAAGAGCGTATAGCCCCAGTACACGGAGGCGCTGATGGCCGACACCAACACCAGGGCGACGGCTACTCGAATCCATCTGATCACAGCACTATCGTGCCCTATCCGATGACAGCCACGGTAACCACCGGTGGTTGCGCGTCGGAGCAGCACCGGCCAGGGCATCGCTATAATCTTCCTCAGACGACGGGCTCAGAAGACGGGCGCCGAGGAGGTGGATGCAGCACATGCGGATTCTGCACATCTGTCCCACGGCCAGGCTCGACGCTCCCCTGGCTCCCGAATCCCTGCAGTACCTCGGCCACCGAATCGACCGGTGCGGCGTTGAGGATCTGCCCGGCCGTCGGACCGACTCCGCTGCGGTCGACGTCGTCATCGTCGACGCCTGTCTCGATCTGTCCCTGGCCCCGCGCATCGCCGAACTCCTCGCCGAAGCGCGGCTCACCGCCCCCGTCATCGTCGTCCTCGGAGAGGGCGGACTCGCCACCGCCTCGGCGAAATGGCACGTGGCCGACCTCATCCTCACCACGGCCGGCCCCGCCGAGGTGGAAGCGCGGCTGCGCGTGGCTCGTGATCGTCACATCACTTCATCGGCCGCCCACGCCGGCGGCGGCTTCCCTGGCGGTATGCATGCCGGGGCCGGGCGTGCCGGAGCGAAGGGCGGCGCCGGGAGCTGGGGGCCGGTGCGCACCGGCCGCGGGACCGTCGGCACGTCCAGAGAGAGCGGATTCGGATCGTCCGGCCGCCTCGGCGACGCGGACGAGGAACTGTTGAACGCCGACGGCGAGCCGATGGTCGTCGTCACAGGAGACCTCCGCATCGACGAGACGGCGTTCACCGCCGAGCTCGGCGGACGCAGTCTCGATCTGACCTACCGAGAATTCGCTCTGCTGAAGTTCTTCGCCATGCACCCCGAACGCGTCTTCACCCGCGACGACATCCTGCTCGCGGTGTGGGGCGATGACTACTTCGGCGGCACTCGCACCGTTGACGTGCATGTTCGCCGCCTCCGTGCGAAACTCGGCAAAGACCTTGAGAACGCCATCCACACCGTGCGCAACGTCGGTTACCGCTTCAGCGCCGACAGCGTCACAGACACAGATTCAGAGGACGAGACGGCATGAGAATCCAGGCCAGCGGAGCAATCGCCTCCACTTCGATCGACCCCCTCACCGAGGATGAGCTGACGTTCCTCGAGGACGTGGCGGCCGCCGACGGTGCCCCGGAGATCTCCGGCGGGCTCATGGCCGTCGCCACCGGCGAGGACACCGCCCACGAGGCGCAGACCGCGTCGAGCATGTGGCGCGTGTTCGACGGTGAGACTCTCATCGGCTTCGGGATCCGGGCCCTGCAGGGCGATCGTCACGCCGCAGAGTTCCTCATCGCCCCCGACCACCGCGGCCAGGGGTTCGGTGAGCGGCTGCTGAGAACGATCCTCGACGAAGAGCCCGAAGCCTGGTGCTGGTCGCACGGGGACCATCCGGCTGCGGCCCACCTCGCGCAGAAGTACGGTCTGGGCCGTGACCGGGTGCTCTATCAGATGCGCACGGACACCGGGCTGAGCCTCGACGCCCTCCCCGAGACTCGGAGTCCCGACGGGGTCGAGATCCGGTCCTTCGCCCCCGGTGACGAGGACGGCTGGCTGGCCGTGAACAACTCCGCATTCGACTGGCACCCCGAACAGGGCGGCCAGACCCGGGCCGATATCGACGCCGTCGTGACGCCTGCGGACTTCGACCCGAACACTTTCGTCATCGCCGCCCGCGGCGGCGAAGTCATCGGCTTCCATCAGACGAAGATCACGGACACGGATGACCAGGGTCGCCTCGGCGAGGTCTATGTCGTCGGCGTCGATCCGCGCATCCATGCCAAGGGCGTGGGCAAGGCGCTGACGGTCGAGGGAATGCGGCGGATGGTGGCCGCCGGTGCCGAGACGATCGAACTCTACGTCGAATCGGACAACGCCCCGGCGCTAGGCTTGTACGAGCGGCTGGGATTCCACGTCGCGGTCGCGCACGTGGCCTATGCACCGGCCTCCACCGAGGTCACCGGCACTGATTCGGCGAGCACGGCCTCGAGCGAGTAAGGAGCAGATCGTTGTACGACATCGCAGCGTCAGGGAATGAGCTGGGACTGCCCGACCCGGCGGATCGCTTCCTCGATCGCGAACTCAGCTGGCTGGCCTTCAACGAACGCGTCCTCGACCTCGCCTCGGATCCGGAGATCCCGCTGCTCGAACGTGTCCGGTTCCTCTCGATCTTCGCGACCAACCTCGACGAGTTCTTCATGGTCCGCGTCGCCGGCCTCAAACGCCGCATCAACACTGGTCTGGCCGTGCCCAGCGTCACCGGGCGCATGCCGGCGCAGGTTATGCACGATATCGGTGTGCGCGCATTCGAGCTGATGAGCCGGCATGCCGCCCTGCTCAAGGACGATATCGGTCCCCGCCTCGACGCGGAATCGATCACGAAGGTCCAGGTCGAGGACCTCACCGATGATGAGCGGCACCGCGTCGACGAATTCTTCTTCGGCCACGTCTATCCCGTCCTCACCCCGCTGGCCGTCGATCCGGCCCACCCGTTCCCATATATCTCGGGTCTCTCGCTCAACCTCGGCGTGCTCCTGCGGTCGCCGGAGACGGGCAAGGAGTTCTTCGCCCGCGTCAAGGTTCCCCCGCGCCTGCCGCGGTTCTTCAATGTCGCCGAGGCGACCGACCGACCCGCCGGACGCGACGTCCCGGCCCGCTTCGTCGCCCTCGAGGACATCATCGCCGAACACCTCGGGACTCTGTTCGACGGCATGGAGATCGTCCACCATTCGACCTTCCGCGTCACCCGCAATGAGGACCTCGAGGTCGAAGAGGACGATGCGGAGAACCTGCTCAAGGCTCTGGAGAAGGAGCTGCTGCGCAGGCGTTTCGGTCCGGCCGTGCGGATGGAGATCACAGAGAACATCCACCCCCGTGTCCTCGAGATGCTCAAGGACGAATTGGGCATCCACGACTCGGAGATCTACCACCTGCCCAGTCCGCTGGACCTGTCCGGCATGTCCGATATCGCCGATGTCCCGCGCGATGATCTGCACTATCCGAAGATGGTTCCGCAGATGAACAAGGACCTGTCGCTGCGGGAGTCCAGCGACCAGGTCGACGTCTTCGACGCGGTGGCCAACCGAGACATCCTCCTGCACCACCCCTACGATTCGTTCTCCACGAGCGTGCAGGCCTTCCTCGAACAGGCGGCGTCGGACAAGAACGTGCTGGCGATCAAGCAGACGCTCTACCGCACCTCCGGGGATTCGCCGATCATCGACGCCCTCGTCGATGCAGCTCAGGCCGGCATCCAGGTGCTCGCCGTCGTCGAGATCAAGGCCCGGTTCGACGAGGAGGCCAATATCACCTGGGCTCGCAAGCTCGAGCGCGCCGGCGTCCACGTCGTCTACGGAATCGTCGGGCTCAAGACCCATGCGAAGCTCTCCCTCGTCGTCCGTCAGGAGGCTGACGGTCTGGCCCGGTACTGCCATGTCGGCACCGGCAACTACCACCCGAAGACCGCCCGCGGCTATGAGGACTTCGGGCTGCTCACCCGCGATCGGGCCGTCGCCGATGATCTGACGAAGCTGTTCAACCAGCTCTCCGGCTATGCGCCGAAGTCCGAATACTCACGGTTCCTCGTCGCTCCCAGCACTGTGCGCACCGGACTCATCGACCTCATCGACTCCGAGATCGCGATCGCACAGTCCGGCGGAGCGGGGCAGGTGCGGATCAAGGTCAACTCGATCGTCGACGAAGCCATCATCGACGCCCTCTACCGGGCATCCCAGGCTGGGGTCGCCGTCGAAGTCTTCGTCCGCGGAATCTGCGCTCTGCGCCCGGGCATCGAGGGCCTGAGCGAGAACATCACCGTGCGTTCCGTGCTCGGACGCTTCCTCGAACACTCGCGCGCCTTCGTCTTCGGCAACAACGGCGACTCGATCGTCTACATCGGATCGGCCGATATGATGCACCGCAACCTCGACCGCCGGGTCGAAGCGCTCGTGCAGATCGTCGATGACGGGCACCGGGCCGAGATCATCGAACTCTTCGATCTCGCCTTCGCCCCGACCACCTCGGCGTTCGATCTGGCCGGCGACGGCAGATGGACGCGGCGGACCCACGACGACGAGGGCAGCATCCTCGCCGACTATCAGTCGGAGCTCATCCGTCGGCACCGGAAGCGTCGGCGAATCGGAGATGAGGCGTGAGCCGGTCCGAGGTCGCCTCGGCACAGGCATCATCGCGCGTCACCGCCGATGTCCTGGCCGCCGGGGCTGTCTGCTGGAGACACGGACCGAAAGGTCTCGAGGTGGTGCTCATCCACCGCCCGAAATACAACGACTGGTCATGGCCGAAGGGCAAGGTCGATCCGGGAGAGACCCTGCCGGAGGCCGCGATCCGCGAGGTCAAGGAGGAGACGGGGTTCGACATCCACCTCGGCATTCCTCTCCCCTCCGCCGAATACACGGTCGGCAAGAACACGCAGAAGAAGGTCTTCTACTGGTCGGCCGAGGTCAAGGACGAGTCCGCCTTCGCCCCGGTCAACAAGCGGGAGGTCGACACTGCCGGCTGGTTCCCCGTCGACCGGGCGCGTGCGAAGCTGACGTCGTTCGCGGATCGGGAGCAGCTCGACGCGCTCGAGAAGTTCGCGCAGACGGATGCTCTGCGGGCCTGGCCGCTCATCCTCGTCCGCCATGGGAAGGCGTTCCCGCGGGCGAAGTGGTACGAGACCGAGCATGTGCGGCCGCTGCTGAAACTCGGCACCCGACAGGCCATGGCGCTGACCGGACTGCTGGGAGCCTGGGGCGTCCGCAAGCTCGTCTCGAGTCCGTGGAAGAGGTGCATGGCGACGCTGGCTCCGCTGTCGGCGGCGACGGGCAAGTCGATCAAGAAGGTGTCGACGCTCAGCGAGAAGGCGACCGCTGCGAACCCGGACAAGACCGCCCGCTATATCGAGAAGCTGCTGGCGAAGGGCAAACCCGTCATCTACTGCACGCACCGGCCGGTGCTGCCGACGATCTTTGCCGTCTACGCCGCTCACGCCCCGAAACGCGTTGTCGCCAAGCTGCCGAAGGACGATCCGTACCTCAAACCCGGCGAGGTCCTCGTCGCCTATGTGCGTCCCGGGCCGGTGCCCCGCATCGTCGAGATCGAACGCGTCCGCCCCATCGACAGCTGATCGGAGTTCGCAGCCACGGCGGGCCGCCTCGGTGAAGGACTGCCGGTCCCGACAATGATCCTTTCATGAAACTGATACGGCCTGTGATCGAGCACTCACGGCGGCTCCAACCCTTCTCCGCTCATTCACTTCCCATTCATGTTCACACTCCTTGCACTTCACGCGTGCTCTTTAGCGTGGATGACGAGCAATCGAGAACTCTCGAGCTGTGTCCACAAACATGAAAGGCATCTTCGTGAAGATGAAGCATCTCGCCCCCTCCGCTGCGATCCTCGCGGTCGGCGCCATCACCCTCTCGGCCTGCGGCGGTCAGTCCGCAACCGGTGAAGAGGCCTCCGGCGGCAACAGCGACCTGCAGGGCACCCTGACCGGCATCGGCGCCTCCTCGCAGAAGGCCGCCATGGATGCCTGGACAGCGGACTTCACCTCGCAGAACTCCGGTGTGACCGTCAACTACTCTCCCGACGGATCGGGTGCCGGTCGTGAACAGTTCCTCGCGGGCAACGCGCAGTTCGCCGGTTCCGACGCCCACCTCGACGACGACGAGGTCAAGGCCGGAGAGGAATCCTGCGGCGCCGACGGAGCCTACGAGTTCCCCGTCTACATCTCCCCTATCGCCGTGACTTTCAACGTCGAGGGAGTCGATGAGCTCAACCTCTCCCCCGCAACGATCGCGAAGATCTTCAAGGGCGACGTCACGAACTGGAACGACGAGGCCATCAAGGCCGACAACCCGGACGCCGACCTGCCTGATCTCAAGATCACGGCTGTCCACCGCGCCGACGACTCGGGCACCACGGAGAACTTCACCGAGTACCTCAAGGCCACCGCCGAGAAGGACTGGGACGCCGAGGTCGACGGCAATTTCCCCAAGGAGTACGGCGGCGAGGCCGCTCAGGGCACCGACGGTGTCATCCAGACCGTCTCGGACACCGACGGAGCCATCGGCTACGCGGATGCCTCGGCCGTCGGTGAGCTCTCCACCGCCAAGGTCAAGGTCGGCGAGGAATTCGTCGAACTCTCCCCGGAAGCCGCCTCGAAGGTCGTCGACGCCTCCGAGAAGGTCGAAGGCCGCAGCGAAGGCGACCTCGCCTTCGACCTGGCTCGCGACACCACCGAGTCCGGCGCCTACCCGATCGTCCTCGTGTCCTACCACCTCGTCTGCTCGTCCTACAAGGACCAGGAGACCGTGGACATGGTCAAGGCGTGGGAGAAGTTCGTGGTCTCGGAAGAGGGACAGAAGTCCGCCGCCGATTCCGCCGGATCCGCACCTCTGTCGGACGACCTGCGCACGCAGATCGAAGAAGTCATCGACTCGATCAAGGTCGAAGGCTGATTTCAGCCTCTGACCTGGAGAAATAGCCAGTCGGGAGCGGCGCAGAATCCCTGCGCCGCTTTTCCGCGCCTGTGGAACCGTCCCGGTTTCACCACAAGTCACATGAGGAGTACTTGTGCCGATCAGCACACAGACCACTGAGTCGGGCCCCACAGCGCCGGGCTCCACGTCCGAGTCCGGGCAGAAGCCGCCGCAGAGCCCCGCCTCTCGGCAGCAGAAGGTCGTCGTCCGGCCCGGCGACCGCATCTTCTCCGCCGCCACACTCATCGCCGGCATTCTGATCCTGGTGATCCTCGCCGGAGTCGCCCTGTTCCTTCTGGCGCAGTCGAAGGACACCATCGCCGCCCAGATCAGCGATCCCTCACAGATCACGGGCGGCAAGGGCTTCTTCTCCTACGTCTGGCCGCTGGTCATCGGCACGCTCATCTCCGCAGCCATCGCACTGCTCGTTGCCACTCCCTTCGCTCTCGGCATCGCGTTGTTCACCACGCACATGGCCCCGCGCAGGATCGCCCCGATGCTCGGGTACGTCATCGACCTGCTCGCGGCCATCCCCTCGGTCGTCTACGGTCTGTGGGGCATCGCCCTGGCCGGCAACCTCACCGGCTTCTATCTGTGGCTGTCGACCTGGTTCGGCTGGATTCCGATCTTCGCTCCCGGGGCGGACGGGTCGGTGTCGCAGACCGGGCGCACGATACTCACCGCCTCGCTCGTGCTCTCGATCATGATCCTGCCGATCATCACCTCCCTCACGCGCGAGATCTTCCTCCAGACCCCGCGGCTGCAGGAAGAGGCGGCCCTGGCACTCGGCGCCACCCGCTGGGAGATGATCCGCATGGCCGTGCTGCCCTTCGGCAAGTCCGGCATCGTCTCGGCCACCATGCTCGGGCTCGGACGCGCGCTCGGCGAAACCATGGCCGTGGCCATGATCCTCTCACCCGGCGTCCTCACCGCGTCGCTCGTCGTCAGCGGCAACCAGACCATCGCCTCCGAGATCGCGCAGAACTTCCCCGAGGCCGCGGGTCTGCGCCTGTCCGAACTCATCACGGTCGGCCTCGTGCTCTTCGTCATCACCCTGTTGGTGAACATGGGAGCCCGCGCGATCGTCGCCCGCACCTCGGTGAAGGGAAGTTGAGACCAATGACCACCATGAACACCACCACCGAGGCGGCTGCTTCGAAACCCGCGAAGCTGACCTCCAAACAGCTGCCGAAGGCGACCCCGTGGATCGTCGCCATCGCGTCGATCCTTGTTGCGATCGTCATCAGTTTCATCGCGTTCGGCGGCTTCAACATCCCCGTCGTGGCCGTCCTCGCCGGACTCATCAACGCGGTCGCCGTCTTTGCGGTCTCCGCGTCCTACGAAGGTCGCCGCAAGGCCGTCGATCGGATCGCGACCACCGTCGTCACCTCGACGTTCGTCCTCGCATGTGTTCCCCTCGCATCGCTGCTGTGGCTGACGGTGTCCAAGGGCGGGTCCGCCATCAGCGGCGATCTGCTCACCCGCACCATGCTCGGGATGAAGGGCGTCCTCGACCAGCAGTACGTCGCCGGTGAGGCCTCTCTGGCCGGTGGTTTCTATCACGCCATCGTCGGCACCGTGCTCATCACGCTCGCCGCCTGCATCATCTCGATCCCCATCGGCGTCCTCACCGCCATCTACCTCGTCGAATACGCCGGCAAGAACCGCCTGGGCAAGGCGATCACTTTCCTCGTCGATGTGATGACCGGCATCCCCTCGATCGTCGCCGGTCTCTTCGCCTTCGCTCTGTTCTCGACCATCGCCGGATTCTTCTCACCGGACTCCGTCGGCAGCGCGAAGACCGGCTTCACTGCGGCGGTGGCGCTGTCGGTGCTGATGATTCCGATCGTCGTGCGCAATACGGAGGAGATCCTCCGCCTGGTGCCGATGGACCTGCGCGAGGCCTCCTACGCTCTGGGCGTGCCGAAGTGGAAGACGATCGTGAAGATCGTTCTGCCCACCTCGGTGTCGGGAATCCTCTCCGGTGTCACCATCGCCATCGCCCGCGTCATCGGTGAGACCGCCCCCATCATGGTCACCGCCGGGTTCGCGAAGACACTCAACTGGAACCTCTTCTCCGGTTGGATGTCGACGCTGCCGACGTTCATCTACGACTCGCAGCTGCGCCCGGTCTCCCCGGGAGCCGCCGCCCTGGCCAGCTCGGAACGCGCTTGGGCAGCAGCCCTCGTGCTCGTCGCCCTGGTCATGGTGCTCAACCTGCTCGCCCGCATCATCGCGAAGGTGCTCGCGCCGAAGGCCGGCCGCTGACCGGCGACTGCCCGCAGACTTCCAGACTCACCCATTTCCACGGATAGGAAACACAATGTCCAAGCAGATCGACATCAAGGATCTCGACATCTTCTACGGCGACTTCCGCGCCGTCGACGGAGTGGAGATGCAGATCAAGCCGCGCTCCGTCACCGCCTTCATCGGCCCCTCCGGCTGCGGCAAGTCCACAGTGCTGCGCACGCTCAACCGCATGCACGAAGTCATCCCCGGCGCCAGCGTCACCGGTGAGGTCCTCATGGACGGCACTGACATCTACGGCGCCGGCGTCGACCCGGTCAACGTCCGCCGCGAGGTGGGCATGGTGTTCCAGCGGGCGAACCCGTTCCCGACGATGAGCATCAAGGAGAACGTGCTCGCCGGCGTGCGTCTGAACAACAAGCGCCTGTCGAAGACCGAAGCCGACGATCTCACCGAGCGCGCCCTGCGCGGTGCGAATCTGTGGAACGAGGTCAAGGACCGCCTCAACCTGCCCGGTTCGGGTCTCTCCGGCGGTCAGCAGCAGCGTCTGTGCATCGCTCGTGCCATCGCCGTCGAGCCCGAGGTCCTGCTCATGGACGAACCGTGCTCGGCCCTCGACCCGATTTCGACCCTGGCGATCGAGGATCTCATCAACGACCTCAAGGACAAGTACACGGTCGTCATCGTCACGCACAACATGCAGCAGGCCGCTCGCGTGTCCGACAAGACCGCGTTCTTCAACATCGCCGGCACCGGCAAACCCGGAAAGCTCATCGAGTTCAGCGAGACCTCGACGATCTTCTCGAACCCGGACAAGGAAGAGACCGAGAACTACATCTCCGGTCGCTTCGGATGATCTGACCGCGCGGCGAACGCCCCGGCGAACCCTTGAGTGGGTACGCCGGGGCTGTGTCGTTGGCTGGACTCCCTGTCGGCTGAAGGTCCGTGGTCAGGTCTCTCGCCGGAGGCGCCTGACTGGAAGCGTCCTGCCCTTCGCCATGTCATCGAAAGGCGAGGCAGGCCGCTCGGACTGTTCAGATCTCGAGCGGTGCGTCGCCGACGCTGTCATCGAGGGGAGCACGGAAAGCACGAACGAATTCGGGCACCAGGGAATCGTCACCGTCGACCGTCACAGTTTCTGCCGCCACGGCCGCCTCCGCGTCGCCGTCGGCGAGGAGTCCACGCAGGCCAGGCCCACCGATGAAGAGCTGAGCGGCCGGATCGGCGCCTTCGCCCACGCTCACTCCCGACTCGTTCACCTCAGCGTGAGCGACTGCCGGGCCTGCCGTCACTTCGACACTGAACGGGCGCACTTCAACCTCGGTTCGAGAGGTGAGAAGCGCGGCCGCCAAGGAACTGTCTGTCGGGATCTCGCCTTCCCGCGGTGCGTCCATGCGGCGTGAGCCCCAGCGGCCGAGCTCGATGAGCACCGGACCGAGATCCGATCCGTAGTCGCTGAGGCGATAGACGACGCTGCGCCCATCGATGCGGCGTTCGACGATCTCGGCAGATTCGAGTTCGCGCAGTCGCGTGGTCAGGAGGTTCGAGGGGATGCCGGGGTTTCCCTGCCGAAGGTCGTTAAAGCGCTTCGGACCGACGAGGAGATCGCGGAGGAGGATGAGTGACCACCGCTCCCCCAACACCTCGGCTGCCCGAGCCAGCCCGCAGTACTGTCCGTACGATTTCATGGTTAACAGCTTAGCAATTGAAGTTCACTATTAAAACTACAGTTCACTTTTTGAACTGTTGTGGACGACGAGGGCCAGGCCCGCACGAAACTCAACGGCCCACACCGCACTCAATGAGGAGATCACCATGCCCCGCACCGTCATCGCCGCACTGTTCCAGTCACTCGACGGGATCGCATCCGATCCGTTCAACTTCCAATTCGACTCCTTCGACCAAGAGATGGGCGAGTGGATGACCACTGCCATCGGAGGAGTCGACGACTGCATTCTCGGCCGTGTCACCTATCAGGAGTGGGAGGGCTACTGGCCGAACCACACAGAAGGCGAGGACGCACCGTTCGCCGACTTCATCAACTCGACTCCCAAGCACATCGCCTCGACAACGCTGTCGCAGGCCGACCTCCGGTGGGAGAACTCGACTCTCATTCAGGGCGACCTCGTTGACTTCGCTCGCGACCTCAAAGCCGGCGCTGGCGGCAAGGTCGCCGTCGAAGGGTCGATGTCGATCGTCCGGCAGCTCGTCGAAGCGAACCTCGTCGACGAACTGACCGTGGCCATCCACCCGGTCGTCGCCGGCAGCGGAAGGTCCCTCTTCGAGGGAGGAACGACGACGAGATTGACTCTCACAGACGTGCAACGCACCAGCAAGGGCAACCTGCTGGCCACCTACGGTCCGTTCGCAGACTGACCTCACGGCGCCCCGGAACGGCACCGAGCGTGCCTGCCGCGAAGACTTTCTGCCCGCTCACCCATCCGGCGACGGCCCGGTTCCGAATCGACGAGTACAGAGAACATCTCGTCGAAAGGACTGTCATGACCACGCCAGACTCCGCCTCTCATTCCGAGCCGCTGCTCGCGAAGTCCCATGCCGGACGCACCCCGGCACAACTCGTCGCCGGCGTCTTCGGCGCCGTGTTCCTCCTGGTCGGAATCTTGGGCTTCGTTCCGGGAATCACAGCGAACTTCGACACCATCATGTTCGCCGGGCATCATTCCGAAGCGGCACTGCTGGGGATCTTCCAGGTCTCCGTGCTCCACAATGTCGTCCACCTGCTCTTCGGAGTCGTCGGTCTGCTGGCTCTGCGATCGCGCGGACTGGCGAAGAGCTACCTCATCGTCGGCGGCATCATCTATGCGGTGCTGTGGATCTACGGTCTCATCGTGCCGATGGAATCGATGGGCAACTTCGTGCCGCTCAACACCGCTGACAACTGGCTGCACTTCGTGCTCGCGGTGGCAATGGTGACGACCGGCATCGTGTTCGGTCGCCGCTCGCGTCCGTGAACCCGCGCTGAATCGATCCGTCGTCGGCGGTCGCCGGGCTCTGGGCTCCAGCTGAGGGGCTCAGAGCCCGGCGGCCGCCTTGACGATCCACCCGAGCAGCACGGCCAACAGTGCGGCGGCCGGGATCGTCAGCAGCCAGACGCCGAACATCGACAGGAAGTATCTCGCTCTGGCGTGGCCTCTGCGTCCGGCGTATTGGGTGCCGAGGATCGATGAGCCGAGCACGAAGGTCAACGACACAGGAACACGCATGATCAGGGCTGCGGTGTACATGAGGATCGCGGCCGCGCCATCGGCGATGGAGGATTTGAGTGGGTCGAGGCCGACCATGCGCACGGACAGCGTCTGGACCACTCGCCATCCGCTCAGTCCGGTACCCAGAGCCAGTGCCGCGGCGATGAGGAGGCGCACCGGCCAGGAGATCTCGACGACGGAGAGGACATCGTGCGGTTGAGTGTCGACCGCGAGAATGCCGACCATGACCAAAGCCGCAACCTTCTGCGCGTCCTGGACTCCGTGGACGAGCGACAGAGACGCGGTGAGCACCGAATCGACCATGCGTGCGCCCCGGAACAACGGCTTCGGTGGGGTGGACGCGAGTGACTTCGACAGGACGAGCGTGAGCACCCACGCGAGGATGAAACCGAGGATGGGTGAGAGCACCAGCGGCCACACGACGTTGTTCATCGCATGCTCGGCGTTGACGGAGAAGCCGAAGACGATTCCCGCACCGAGCAGGCCGCCGATGAGACAGTGAGTCGACGACACCGGCAGGGCCAGATAGTAGGTGAACAGGCTCCACGCCGTCGCCGCCACGAAAGCGACGATGAGGCTGGTGAGGATGAGGTCGGCCGAACCGGAGAAGAGCACGATCTGGTTGGCCACGACGATCGCGATTCCCTCACCGAGGAGCGCGCCGATGAAGTTGAAGATGACGGCCAGGCTGAGCGCCCAGCCCGGACGCATCGCCCGTCCGACGACCGCGTTGCCGACGGTCAGGGCGGCGTCGTGGAATCCGTTCGAGCCGGCGAAGATCACCGCGGCGATGACGACTGCCGCCAAGAGCAGCTCCACGGACTACGACTCCTTGATCGCGATGGCTGCGACGACCTTGCCGAGTTCGGTGAACCCGTGGGCGGCCCGGACGAAGGCCTGCCCGAGTTGGGACACGGCAGCCATATAGGTCAGTCCCCGTTTAGAGTTCGGCACCGCGTCCGACATCCGCCACTGCAGGCTCTCGACCTGGTAGGTCAGCCGGTTGATCGCGTCGACGTAGTCCCACTGATCGAGCTTGCCCGGCAGCCGGGTGATCATCCGCGAGGTGTGATCAGTCTGATTCGACAGCACGGCCAGGGTCTCGGGAACGCCGGAGGGCAGCGGGTCGAAGGCTCCGGAGGCGAGAACGTAACCGACTCCGTGCAGCCGGTGGCAGATATCGCGCATATGGTGGCTGAGCAGGTAAAGGTCGTTGCGGTCGAACGGGGTGATGTAGTTCTCGCGCAGTGCGCGGAGCATCGCGCCCATGTCCTCATCGGCTCTGTCCCCGATTTCGCGGAGGCGGTCGGCGACGTCGCGTCGTTCGCTGATTTCGATTCCGGAGAGTTCGGCGAGCACCAGGTTGCACTGGCGCATCTGAGAGACGAGATCGGACAACCGCTCATAGAACACCTTGTCCTGCGGTACCCGCTTGAGCCGCATGCTCTCCTCCTGCCCGGGGCCCGGACAAGCCGGACGAATATGCATGGTGCCTGGGTGGTATGTGCCGGACGCTGAACCGAGAGCGCCTCTCGGCGGAAGGCCGCTCGAAGCGGCTGAATTTGGAGCCCGGGGCTTCAGCGATCCAGCGTCCGGTGGCCCGAAGGCCACCCCCTACGATACTCGTTCATGCTCATGAATCCACCGCCGAGGCGGCTCTTCGTCCGTTGAGAATCTCACAGTCGATCACGTGGTCGGGTGGGGATAACCGGTCCCGACGGGGACCGCGCTCATTCGGTCGGGTGGGGCCGCCTCGGCGAATGAATCGCCTGTGGACCGAAGATCAGTCGAGGCCGCCTCGGCGATGGGCGACCGCGGCGTCGGAGAGGTCTTGGGAGAGCTGCCGCAGGCGGGCGGCGGTGTCGCGGTCGTCGGTGCCGGATGCGCAGATGCCGACGAAGGCGGCGGCCCGCAGCAAGGCGATGACGACGTCGCCGCGGAAGGCCCCGACGAGGATCTCATCGATCGCGTGGGCCACCTCGTCGGGCCCGGCGGGCAGTTCGACTCCGGCGAGGATCTCGTCGTAGCCGATGCCTTCGGTGATGCGGCGTTGTCCGTCGGCGAACATTTCGGAGAGTTCGCGGGGTGCGGTTCTGATCCACTGGCGCAGGGCGTAGAGGCGCCACAGTGCGCCGGGCGCGGAGACGGCGGGAGCGGCGGACCACATTTCGGCGATGATCTCGAAGCCGATGTCATCGGCGAGTTCGACGAATCGCCTGGTGGCCGCCTCGTCGCGGTTGCCTTCTGCATCACCGAGGAGCAGTGCCGCGGTGGCGTGCGAGGTCTCCGAGCGGGCGACGGGGTCGTCGGCGGCACCGACGGCATCGAGGTCGGCCAGGGGAACGGGACGATGGAATGCGCGCTGTGACATGGTCTGGGCAGTCTAGTCCCCCGGGGCATGCGGGGACTAGGACGTGGAGCACATTCGGGCTTTCGCCGCACGGCCAGCTTCTGCTCCCCGGACTCACAACGGGGGCTATTAAACTGGCCGAAGATTCGTGTCTGCGACCCGCAGTCGCGAGTGACCGAAACGAGGAGGAACTCTCGTGGCAAAATCATCAGTGGCGAAGAAGGGCCTCGACAAGGCTGCGAAGCTGGCAGTCAATGACGATGGCACCCTCAATCCCCGCGCCCAGTCGATGTTGTCGCGTCTGCTGTCCGTGCAGCGGCCCGTCGCGCTGGCATATGTGCGCAGTCTGCGCCGCCGGCATCCGGATGCGACCCCCGAAGAGCTCATCAAGATCATTCGTCGGCACTATCTGACCCTGACGACCTCGGGCGGTGCCGCAGTCGGTGCGACCGCTGCCGTCCCTGGCCTGGGCACGACCGCGGCACTGGGTGTCGCCGGTGTTGAGACCGCTGGGTTCCTGGAGGGAACCGCGCTGTTCGCGCAGGCGATCTCGGAGATCCACGGACTGCCGGTCGCCGATGCCAAACGGGCGAATGCCCTGGTGCTCGGCCTGATGCTGGGCAAGGACGGGAAGAACCTCGTCCAGAAGTTCAGCAAGCAGAACGGCGGCGTGGAGTCGATGTTCGGCAGCTGGGGTGCCACCGTGACCAAGCAGCTGCCCGCTCCCCTGGTCGATCTGCTGGTGCGCAAGCTGCGCAAGACCTTCATCCGCAAGTTCGCCACGCGTGCCGGCGGTTCGCTGGTCGGACGCCTGCTGCCCTTCGGAGTCGGCGCCGTCATCGGTGCCATCGTCAACGGACAGATGGCGCGCAAGGTCGCAGCGGAGTCGATGGAGGCCTTCGGTGCCGCGCCGACGATCTTCCCGATCGAGACCGACCCCGAATACGTTGCGCCGAAGAAGGATCACAAGCTGCTGTCGAATCTGAAATACGTTTCGGCGCTGCTCGGGAAGCTGAAGAAGAACAAGGCGATCGAGTCCTCGGTCATCGAACCCACGGATCCCGAAGAGCTTGAGGCCCCGGACGGTCTGCCTCGTACGTACACCGCTGAGGATCGGCGCGGACTGGAGAAGTGAGCCGCGGGGCTTCGCCGGGGCGGAGTCGACGGGCTCCTCTCGACGGCAGGCCCTGGTTTGAGTAATTCGGCCGCGAAGCTCTACTATTGGTTCGTCTCCATCATGCGTCAGCAGGCCTGTGTCCTGCGCTTGTGATGGGGCGGGGCCTCTAGCTCAGTTGGTAGAGCAGCGGACTTTTAATCCGCGGGTCGTGGGTTCGATCCCCACGGGGCCCACCCAGCCTGAACAGGAATGATGCACCCCCGAAGCTCACCGCTTCGGGGGTGTGTCATTTTCAGCAGATTTTCAACAGACGATTCAGTTCTCCCTGCGACCGCGGGTAGTCGAGTGAGGCTGTACCGGGACTGACACAGGATGTTTCCTGACGAGCACCCCCTGCAGACGGCGACCGCATAGAGTCGGAGTCGTCGACCGGACAGCAGCGAGAAGGATATACACAATGAGTTCGAACTACCGCGCCCAGGCTGGGCTCGCCATCCACGGCCCAGGGCCCTGGCGCAACCGCGGTCAGCTGACTCCGGCGCCGTCGGGCAGGCGCTGGTGGGCGAGGATCCTCGACGCGATCTTCGTCCTCTTCTGCACCGGCACGGTCGTCGGTGTCGCCATTGCCCTCGCCGGGATCAACATCATCTCGCTCGATGCTGCTACCGGAGCTGCTCTCGCCAGCTATCCGCTGATGGCGCTGGTGTTCGGAGCCCTCTACGGCTGCACGGTCTCCCCCGGCCAGGCGCTGTGCGGAGTCGTCTCGCTCAAGCACAGCGGCAGACGCGTCGGATTCTGGAGGGGCATGTGGAGCTACCTCGGCGTCGCTCTCTTCCCCATCACGATCGTTCTCCTCATCTGGACGTTTTTCGACGCTCCGACGTTCGACCTGGATCCGGTCGACGTCTACTACCGCAGATCGCCGCAGGTCTGGTAGTTCCGGCTCCAGGGTGCGGAATTCGAGGACGCGTTTCGCACCGGCGATCTTCACCAGGAGCCCGAGGAACTCTCCGTGGTTGGCTGCGACCTCGGCACGGGCATAGACGTCGAAGCACCTGACCGGCGCGCTGCGATGAGTACGTCGTCTACACCGACGAGAGTGTCAGTGAAGTACCTGCCGACCCGCAGTCACTGAATCGAGCGACCGCCGAAGACCTGCTGCAGCGGGATCGAATTGTCCTGCCACGGGGTGAGGATCCACGCGACGAGGTAAGCGCCGATTCCGAGCACGGGGAGGAGGAACGAGGCGAAGACGATGAGCCGCATGATCCAGACGTTGATGCCGGTCACCTCGGCGAGGCCCCCGGCGATACCACCGAGGATGCGGTCGGGACCGCGACGGAAACCGATTTTGCGGATGGAGTCGAAGAGTGAATTCATGTCTTCGACTCTACGGATCCGCCGTCGCAGCGGCACTAGTGCTGACCGTCGAGGCCGATTGAGGAAAACCGGAATCCGCGCCGATCCAGTAACGCCGCTTCGGCGGTCCGTCACTGCTTCCGCGCACGTCCTCGAGGATTCCCCCGCACCGTTCGATCACACTTGCCGAGGCGATGTTCGTAACATCGCACGTGACGAGCACGCTCTCGACCCCGGCCGAGCGCAGACGTTCGACCGAACGTGACAGGATCTGCTGGGCGTATCCTCGGCGACGGAACTCCGGGGCGACCGCATAGCCGACGTGCCCGCCGAGATCGAACAGGAAGTCGTTGAGTTCGTAACGAATAGAGGTGCGGCCGACGGGGCGACCGTCCGCCTCGGCGACGAGGAATTCCGCGCGCACTCGTCCCGGTGGGAGATCGATTCCGCGGGCCTCGCGCTCGTGGGTGGCGATGATGTCGTCCCACGTGCCCTCGGCTTGGAGGAATGCGAAGTCGTCGGCCCGCAGCTGCTCATGGAAGTCCCGCATCACCGCTTCATCGGCGGGAGCCAAGGGGCGCAGTTGGAGGATCTGGCTCATCCTGCTCCTTCGAATGCCGGTTCCTCGCGTCGCGCAAAATCCGGGGCGTGTTCTGCGGTGATTCCCATGCCGAGGATACGCGCCGGCACCACGGTGAGCGCGGGGAAGGTCCTCAGCAGCCATTCCAACGGCGCCGGCGGGCGCACGTCGCCACCGTGGTGGACGACGGGTTCGATCATCCGGTGGATGCCGCCCTGCAGCAGTTCGACGGCCTTCGTCGTCAACAGGCGTCTGCGTTGGACCCGTCGCAGCTGCCGAATCGGCACTTCGCCGGCGCGCAGCGAGTCGGCAAGCAGCTGAGCCGTGGCCAGGCCGTCCTGGACGGCGAGGTTGACGCCGACTCCGCCGAGTGGACTCATCGCGTGCACCGCGTCTCCGATGCACAGCAGACCGTCGACGAACCACCTCGGTGCCTCATTTCGACGCACGTCGAGCAGCTTCACCTCGTCCATCTCGATTCCTTCGACATCCGCGGCGAGGGCTGGGAAGGTTCCGGCTACCGCGTTGCGCAGCGCTTCGACACCCTCCGCCCTGAATCGTGCGTCATCACCCTTCGGAATGAGCCGGGCGATCTGCACGTGCCCGTCCCGCGGAATCGCAACGAAGACGCTGCCGTCGTGTGAGCGGGGTGCCACGGAGTCGGGAAGCTCCGCCTCGGTGTCGATCCGGAACCACCACACGTCGATCCCGGAATGCAGTTCGCGGACCGGAAGTCGTGCCTCCTCCCGCGCCTTCGACCAGCGGCCGTCGGCGGCCACGACGAGTGGGGCCCGGAATTCGGTCTCGCCGTCGGCCCCGACCGCGCGGACGCCGATGACACGGTCGCCGTCCCAGCTCAGGGACGACATCTCTGTGCCCATCCGCAGGTCGAATCCCGGTTCGTCCTCGCCCGCCTCGGCGAGCAGGTTGAGGAAGTCCCACTGCGGGGCGATGGTCATATAAGGGTGCGCGGTGTTCAGTCGCGACAGGTCGCCGAGGACGAAATCCTCGCCGTTCCGATCCTGGAGGCTGATATTGCTCACTCGACGGTGGGTGATTCGGGCGAACCGATGATAGAGGCCCAGCTCGTCGAGGAGGCGCAGAGTGGACGGATGGATGGTGTCGCCGCGGAAGTCGCGGAAGAAGTCCTCGTGCTTCTCGAGAATGACGACTCTCACCTCGCCACGGGCCAGCAGCAGGCCGGCCACGATTCCGGCGGGGCCGCCTCCGCTGATGATGCAGTCGAAATGCTCAGTTTCGTGTCGGGCGGCTCGCGTGCTGTCGGTGTCGGCCATGACACTCTCCTCGGGGTGCTCTCACTTAAGACTGCGTAGCGACATGTAAAAAGCCTCCCGGCTGCAACCAGGAGGCTTTCTAATCAAATATGTGGCTGAGTTACCAGCTCAGCCCGAATCCGTAAGGACTCAACTTTGTTCAAGAAGTCGAGTTCAGGATACCGCGCACCCAAACGCGAACGCAATAGCGCGACGTGCCTCAGCTATTTTGAGCGCGTAGAACCTGGTGGTGCCTCAAGCACTT
>NZ_JBQDYQ010000051.1:0-23789 GCF_052105255.1 Brevibacterium sp. | reverse complement strand
CGACGGTGACGATGCGCTCGCGCACCTGCGGGAGCAGCAGATTCGTCAGGGCGAAATGGCCGAGGTGGTTCGTCCCGAACTGCGATTCGAATCCGTCGACGGTCCGGTACAGGGGCGGGATCATGATCCCCGCATTGTTGATGAGGAGATCGATCGGATCGGTGAAGTCCGCAGCGAAATCGCGCACCGAGGACAGATCGGCGAGGTCGAGGTCACGCACCTCCGTACTGCCGGGCATCGTCTCTGCGGCGGCTTCACCCTTCGCGCGGTTGCGCACTGCCAGGATGACGTGGGCGCCGCGGCCCGCGAGAACCCGGGCAGTCACCCTGCCGAGTCCGCTGTTCGCGCCGGTGATGAGGGCCGTGCGCCCTGTGAGATCGGGAATGCCGAAGTCGATCGGGGAAGTCATGACTCCATCCTAGATTTCCGCCCTGGCAGTCAGCTGTCCAACCGAGCCGCCACCCCACCGCCGAATTTGTTAGGGTAACCTTCGTGCCGAAGACTCCTGAAACCGGTGCGCAGATTCTGCGCCGAGCCGCCCGTCGGCGCATCCGTCCGCTGCTCGGTGGAGCAGGGGCCCTGTCGATTTGGCAGGTCTGTGAAGCGCTCGTGCCGGTAGCGATCGGCTTCATCGTCGACCGGGCGATCATCCCGCTGTCGATCCCGGCTCTCGTCATCTCCATCATCGGCCTCGGTCTCCTCTTCACCGTGCTCAGCCTCGGCTACCGCGTCGGCGCGCGCCTGTGCAACGCCGCCCGCGAACACGAAGCCCATGCCCTGCGCGTCGAGATCACCCACGCCGCCCTGACCGCATCACACCTGCCATCCGACCGGACATCGGGGGAGGTGCTCTCGATCGCCTCCGCCGATGCCGACACCGCTGCCACGTCCTTCCAGCAGGCCGGCCGCGGCATCGCCTCGGTGCTGGGCATGATCACCGCTGCGGTCTTCCTCCTCATCGCCGACCACGTGACCACGGGCAGGTCATCGAGGAAGGCACCCACCACGACCTCGTCGCCGCAGGCGGCCGCTACGCCGAGCTGTGGGAGGCGTGGTCGGGCTGAGGCGGTGGCCCAGCAGGCGTCATCAGCTCAGGCCGAGGACAGCGGTGGCGATCGTGAAATAGAGGATGAGACCCGTGGCATCGCAGAACGTGGAGATGAACGGGTTGGAGAACACCGCGGGGTCGGCCCCGACTTTCTTCGCGATGAGCGGCATCAGTCCGCCCACTGTTGCGGCCATCATGCACACCGACAGCAGCGTCAGCCCGATGACCAGGCCGATCGCCCACCCGTAGACGAGGCCGGCGACGCAGAAACCGAGAACGCCGAGAACCGCACCCAACAGCGCCCCGACGCGCAGCTCTCGCCAGATCACGCGGCCGAGATCTCGGATGCGCACCTCTCCGACAGCCAGGGCCCGGGTGACGGTGGTGGCCGCCTGGTTGCCGGTGTTGCCGCCGGTGCCGGTGAGCAGGGGAATGAAGAGGGCGAGGACGACGACCTGATCAAGCCGGTCCTCATAGACTTCGAGGACCTGGACGGTGAGGATCGCGGACACGGCGAGGACGAGCAGCCACACGATGCGGCTCTTGACCAGACGCACGATGGTCGAAGACAGGTAGGAGCGATCCAACGGTTCCGTGCCGGAACCGCGGGCGATATCCTCGGCGTCCTCCTCGTCGATGATGTCGAGGACGTCATCCATGGTGAGGATGCCGACGAGGCGGTCTTCCTGGTCGGTCACCGGCATCGCGATGAGCCGGTGGGAGAGGAACTTGCGAGCGGCCTCCTCACGGTCGGTCAGCGCATGTGTGCTGATCGAGTCGCGGACCATGTCCTCGATGATCGTGTCCTCGTCGACGGCGAGGAGGTTACGCAGTGAAATCACGCCTCGGAGCACCCGGCCGGCTCCGACCACGGGCAGCAGGTAGACGGTCTCGGGTCCATCGATGCGGGCACGGACGACCTCCATCGCCTGGCCCGCCGTCCAATCCTCGTGGATGCCGAGGACCTCCGGAGACATGTACCGGCCGATCGCGGACTTCGGGTAGCCCAGCACTGCCGAGGTCATCTCCCGCTCGTCGGCGGTCAGCCCCTTCATCAACCGACTGGCCACACTCGCGGGCAGTTCGCCGAACAGCTCGGCTCGATCATCGGGGTCGAGGCCCTCGACGATGTCGGCGACCTCGGGTTCGCGGAGATTGCCGATGAGTTCGGCCTGATACGCCGGCGGCAGGTCCTCGAAGACGTCGAGGGCCTCGGCCTTGGTCAGCACCCGGAAGAGCATCGCGGACTGCAGCGGCGTCGAGGTGTGAACGAGGCGCCCGATCTCAGCGCGCGGCACCTGCCGGGCCAAAGCGGAGATCTCGTCGAGAGTGCCGGGATCGATTCTGCCGGTGAGTGCGGATTCGAGTCGGTCGGCCGCCTCGGTGCCCTCTGTCGTAGTGGCCACGCATGCCCCCTCACCTCGGACGGAACTTCCGTCCTCAAGCCTAAGCCACGGATGAGCGGCGACGATCCCCGCGGCGACACCTGCGCCGCGGAACGGGCCTGCCGAGTCAGCGTCGGGTCGCGTCCCGGCGGACGGTGAGCACAGGGACGGGGGAGCGCAGAACGATTCGCTGAGCGACCGACCCGAGGATCATCGTGCCCACGCGTGACCGGGCACGGACGCCGAGGACGAGGCGGTCGACCTCCGCGTGATCGTTCAGTTCGTCGATGACGGCGGTGACCGGGTCACGATCACCGCGGCCGGACCGATTGATGACGGTGACCTCGAGACCAGAGGGAATCTCATCCTCGGTGAAGTCATGGAGGGTGAGGTTGATGAGCAGCAGCCCGGTGCCGAGCTTCTGCGCCTCGGCGGCGGCCGATTCGAGGGCAAGCCGGCCCTCGGGACTGTCGGTGACGGCGACGGCGACTGACATGGAGGCTCCTTATCTGCGCCCGTACTCGGCTTTGAATTCGCGTTCGAATTCCGCGAGGTCCTTGTCCTTCGTCTCCGGCAGCATCAGTGCCAGGAAGACGAAGGCGATCACGGCGAGGCCGGCGAACATGCCGAAGGTCGCCGTCATGCCCAAGGCCTCGATGAGCGGCGGGAAGAACTGGGCGACGATGGCGTTCATGATCCACAGCACGAACACGCAGATGCCCATTGCGAAGCTGCGGATCTTCATCGGGAAGATCTCCGAGAGCATCAGCCAGGTCAGCGGGCCGACCGTTCCCTGCATGGAGAAGACGAAGAGGACGAGGAACGCGAGCACCGTCCACGCCTGTGCCGGTCCGGGCGGAACGATGACCGCGGTCAGGGCGATGAGCGTGTGGAAGACCGCGATGAGGGCATAGCCGGTGAGGAACATGACCCGGCGCGGCAGCTTATTCAGCAGATACATGCCCAAGGAGATGCCTGCCAGGGAGAACACGCCGTTGGCGATGTTGCCGATGATGGCGACACCGGAATCGAGCCCGGCTGAAGTGAGCAGCTGCGTGCCGTAGTACATGACCGAGTTGATTCCGGTCAGCTGCTGGAAGAAGCCGAGTCCGGCACCGATGATGACCAGTCGCAGCACCCACCGGGTGCCGAGGTCGGAGAGTCCGCCCGTGGCCTCCTTCGCATCCTCGGCTGCGAGGTGGGTGACCTCGTCGATCTCGGCCTCGGCGCGTTCGGGGGAGCGGACCTGCTTGAGCACGGCCAGAGCCTCCTCGGTGCGCCCCTTGGAGATCAGCCAGCGCGGGCTCTCGGGCTGGAAGATCATGCCCACGAGGAGGGCGATCGCCGGAACCAGGGCAACGAGCAGCATCCAACGCCAGATCGAGTCGACGTGTCCGAAGAAGTTGAAGATCACGGCGTTGATGACGAACGCCGCAAGCTGACCGCCGACGATCGTGAGCTCATTGCGGGTGACATAGCTGCCGCGCTTCTCCGACGGAGCGATCTCACCGAGGTAGACGGGAACGGTCGCCGAGGCGCCCCCGACGGCGATCCCGAGGACGAAGCGGGCGCCGATGAGGAATTCCGCCCCGGGCGCGAGGACACACCCGAGCGTGCCGATGATGAAGACGCAGGCGAGCAGCAGGATCGTCTTGCGACGGCCCCAGGCATCGGCGACTCGACCGCCGAAGACCGCACCGACGGCGGCGCCGACCATGAGGGAGGCGACGACGAGGCCTTCGCTCAGCGCGGTCAGGCCGAAGTCCTCGCTCAGCGGTTCGAGGGCCCCGTTGACGACCCCGGTGTCATAGCCGAAGAGCAGACCGCCGAAGGTGGCGACCGTGGCGATGATGCCGAGGCGGTGGACGGGGCGACCTGTGCCGACATAGGGGAGTTCGAAGTTCGTGCTGGCGGTGGACGTCGATCGGCGACGCGGGGATCCGGGTGGAATGGGCGGCTCCTTTCGCCTTCAGTCCTAACACATGGGAGCCTGCCACAGGCGGAGAGGGTGGAGCTCAGTCCTCCTGATACGAGTCGTCGATGACTTCGGGCATTCCATCGATCACCGAGACCTCTTCGGTTCCGTCGTCGGCCAGGGCATCGACATTGAGGTCGTCGCCATCGAGCTCGGCGACTTCGAATTCGTCATCGTCGTCGGAGACCATCTCGTCGCCGACGCGATTTCCCTGCTCGGCTGCAGGCGACTGATCGGTGTTGAACTCGTCGGAGAGGCGTGGAGCCTCGTTCTCGTCGTCCCCGCCGGCGTCGTCGACGAGAGCATCGTCGGCCCCTTCGATGCCCGTGCCTTCCGGCCCTTCGGCACCGGGCTCGACGGTCGCCTCGGCGGGCTCATCGTCGGTGCCAGAGTCGAGGTCGACCTGTTCGGCCTCGGCTTCAGCGGCCGCGAGCTCGGGATCGTCCAGTTCGTCTCCTGTCGGCTCGGCGAGATCGGGATCGCCGAGGATGGGGTCGTCTTCCAGTCGGTCGGCCGCGTCCGAATCGAACTCGCTCATGATCTCTCCTTCGCTCGCAATCAGGTTCGGCCCCTCATTCTTACACGTTGATGGACCGCAGGCCATGGGGGACAGAATCATTTCGGGTCAAAGCGGTCCTTCCACTCCTGCCAATCCCAGTGCGCCAGAAACTTCTCTCCGGCTATTCGGCCCGACGAGATGAGATCGAGTTTGTCGGCCGTCGTCAAAGCGAAGTCCGTGCTGCTGTGGCCGGTCGTGTCGACGAACACCGTCCTTTCGGTCACCGAAGGGTCGTCGATCTGCCGCCGGTCGTGCGCGTTGAGCACAGAGTTTCCACCGGCCGCATTCGGCCGGGCTGGCAGACTGCGCGGAGGCGGAGAATACGGTCCGAGCAGAAAGGGCCGCTTAGCCTTGATCCACCGTCAGGGGCTTCTTGGTGTAGCACTGTCAATGTAGTTGATGTGTGGGCGTCAGCGGGCATGGTAAAGGACCGGCCCCCTCGTCTGGTACTTCCACTGACAGTTTCCTCATCAGGCCCCGCAGGGCGGCATCGTGCATGGTCTCAACTCCTGCTTACGGGCTCGATGCCGTCGCCCATAACCGTGACCACTGAGCCTGCCTTGGCCATGATCTCGGGAGGTGAATAAGCAGTTTCCGTCCTGTCCTGGCCAGCCGTGCCGGAATGGTAATGATCTTCCGCAGCAGAGTCTGCATTCGCACCAACCCCATTCCCGCCGCTATGGCGGCGGCCCGGGCAAGATTGAACGCGATGACGGCGTAGGCCAGCCAGGCCTGGTTGGCCACGAACTTCCCCGACGGCAAATGCGCCAGCGGTCCCTGCTTGAGTTCAGCGATGACTTGCTCGACGATCGCATGCCCACGATGCCGACGATCAGCCTCCACAGTCGACAGGTCACTGTTGGTGATGAATGCGTGATACCGCCACGTGGCGAACAGTGCTTCCTGCGAGCCGGGTTTGACCTTGACTTTGCGCACCACCAACCGACACTTCACTCGTTCGGGTTTCGGTCGCGATGCGAACGCGGTGAACGAGTCCACTTCGGCGACTTCGGCATCAGAGACCCACTGATCAGACTCGGTGTCATAGATTGCTTGTGGGTAGGCAATCGGCTCCCACTCATCTTCGTCGATGCTGCTGATCGCTGCAGTCACGGTCTTCCACTGCGGAATCGTGTACGACCACCAAGCTCCGGCGTGTTCGGCTGCGGTGATATTGACTCGTTGGCAGAAAGCAGCATCAGCACGAATGAGGACCTCCCGTTCTGGGCCATCCGGGAGATGGTGTTCAGTCCGCGGATCAGGTGCCAGTCGGCATGATCTCCGGAGCGAATATTGCCCCGCCGCAGCTGAGACTCCAGCACTATCGGGGCCGACCCATCGGTGTGAGCGGTGATCAGCAGTGCATTCAGTCCCCTGACTCCGGAGTAGCCGAACGCAGCGGCTTGTTTCTCATACCCGTGGACACCACGAATGGTGTCATCCATGTCGACCATGATCGGCCCATCACCTGCGGGGATCATCGTCGGCAAACGGCCCAGCAGGTCTCGGTTCGTCTTCGCGATCTGGAGGACGTGGCCGTGAGTGAACGAGCGCAGAAACGTGCCCATCGTCGATGGTGCACGAACGGGCCCGATGAGACGCGGTGTCGCTCCGGCCCGCAGAAGGTCGAGATCATCAATGGAGTCTGCTCCTGCCAGCATTCCGGCGATGATCGTGTGTGACTTCACCATGTGATTCGGTGATGACACCGTCATCGCTGATAACGACTGGCTCAATCCGGCGTGTTCGGCCAAATCAAGTACTGGTGCCAGACCGGCAGCGGGAACGAGGTTGGGCTCATCGAACATGGGTTTGCGGGCATGAGAGACTATCACTTGCGAGGTGTCCTTCTGGCATGTGGTTCATAGTGGCTTCAGCACTACTATTTTCCCACGTCAGAGGGGCATTTCCTATTCATCGTGCAAGTATGAGGCACCGCTGAAACGGTGGATCAGGGCTTAGTGACGTGCCACGGAGACCGGCACGTCTCCTTCCGGTGACCTGTGCTTCTGGTCCGGCCCGGTCCGGCCGGTGAAGTGGTCCATCGTCTGGTTGACACCGAGGAAGTCCATGACCTTGTCGAAAGCTCGGGTCGGCAGGAGACGGGCACCCGGAACCAGGCGGACGAGCGAGGGCATGACCAGCTGCTCACGACCTGATTCGACGGAATCAAGGACCCGCGTGGCCACTTCGTTCTCTTCGAGGATCGGGAGCAGGCGCGGGAATTTCGTCTGCACTCCCTTGAACATTCCGGTGTTGATATAGAAGGGGCACACGGCAAGCGTATTGACCCGGCTGCCGTCGGCGCGCAGCTCTCCGCGCAGTGACTCGGTGAAGCCCACCGCAGCCCATTTGCTTGCCGAGTAGTCGGTCTGTCGAGCGACTCCGGTCAGGCCGGCAGCGCTGGCGATTGTGACCACGGAGCCGCGGTCGCGCTCGATCATTCCGGGTAGGAAGGCCTGGGTCGTCCAGTACAGGGCGAAGGTGTTGACGTCGTAGAGGCGACGGACCGCCGGTTCCTCCATGTCGAGAAGCTTTTTGCCGGAGACGATGCCGGCGCAGTTGACGAGGATGTCGATCTGGCCGGTCTGCTCGGCCATGGCGGCAACCTGGTCGGCATCGCCGACGTTGAGGGTGAAGGATCGGACCCTGGTTCCAGCGGCCTCCACCTCGGCGCGCACCGCGTCTCCGCGTTCGTCCGAGAGGTCCCAGATGATGACTTCGGCTGCGCCGCGGGCCGCCGCGTCCAGAGCCATGAGTCGGCCGATTCCGCTTCCGGCCCCTGTGATGAGAATGCGGCTGCCGGCGATCGTCGTTCCACGCGTCATGACTGTGCGTCCTTGCAGTTAGGCGTCAGTGCTGTCCCTCGCGAGCAGAACCCGCTCACGCGGACCTCACGAGATGTTACTCAACAGTACATCAGTGTGCCGTGGGTCACGCAAGAGTGGGTTTGCCAATCGCGTGTCGATCCGGGGAGTCAGCTCTTCGCTCGCCCCGCACCACCACGACGTGGGCGGGTCATCGAACTCATCTTCAGCCTACTCCAGGTGATTCGGATTTCAACAGGTGCGCGCAGACGCGAAGAAGCCCCGTTTACCAGTCCTGGATTGGGAAACGGGGCTTCCGTGTTGTGGCTCCGACCGGCGTCGATCCGGTGACCTTTCGATTTTCAGTCGAACGCTCTACCAACTGAGCTACAGAGCCGAGCCGCCGACATACTCGATAAGTATGCCGAGAGAAACAAAGGCTCTTCCGAAGAAGAGCCTTATGCTCCGCGACCCTGACGGGACTCGAACCCGCGACCTCCGCCGTGACAGGGCGGCGCGCTAACCAACTGCGCCACAGGGCCTTGCTGTTGTGATGGAAGACCTTACGATCCTACACCGTACCCCCAACGGGATTCGAACCCGTGTCGCCGCCGTGAAAGGGCGGTGTCCTAGGCCTCTAGACGATGGGGGCCCAGGTTGTCCTCGGATTCCCCGTGGGCAACGACGTTAAGCTTATCCCACCCGATTCGCGGAATGCAAAACGAAAAGGGGTGTCCTCGGTCACACGGCGAAAACGGTGCTTTTCGACGTTTCGTGCGGCCGCCTCGGCGAGGGGACCGGAGTCGCTAGAGTGGGAGGCATGGAGGCCCTGAGTGATGAGGAGTTCGACGCGATCCTCGGCGAAGCCCTGGATCTGCTGCCCGCCGGGGTGACCGAACAGCTGGACAATGTCGCCCTGTTCGTCGAGGACCGGCCGGAGGACGGCGATCGGCACCTGCTCGGCCTCTATGAGGGCACGCCGATCGGGGAGCGGGGGATCGCTGGGTTCGAGATGCCCGACAATATCTTCATCTATCGTGACAACCTCATCGACTTCGCTGAGGATGCCGATCACCTGCGCGAGGAGATCGTCGTCACCATCGTTCATGAGATCGCTCATTTCTACGGTCTCGATGACGACCGGCTCCACGAACTCGGGTGGGGGTGAGCGTCCCCGGCCGAAGGGGCTGACGGGCTTACCGACGAGTCACTTGACGTCACGAGAATTGGCGTCCGCAAGGCTACTTCGCCTATTGTGGGCGGGTACCTATCAGCACCGATACAACATTCCGTCCGTATCGATGCGGGGACACGGAGCCGTGAAAGCTGCGCCTCCTGGCCCCGCTGACCCGCGGGCAGGAGGCACTACCCCCTTATGACAGTTGCATCCAAGACTTCCAGCGCGGCGACCCCGGCCGTGCGAGTGCTCAACCTGGCAGGCATCGACTACAGCCTGCGCAGCTTCGACCACGACCCCGCCACCCGCCGTTACGGTTCGGAGGCCGCAGACAAGCTCGGAGTCAGCTCCGACCAGGTGTTCAAGACCTTGATGATCCAGGTCGACGGGCAGCCCGTGACCGCGCTCGTCCCCGTCTCCGGTCAGCTCGACCTCAAGGCCCTGGCCTCCGCGCGCGCAGCGAAGAAGGCCCAGCTGTCCGGCGTCGCCGAGACCGAACGTCGCACCGGCTACCCCGTCGGCGGAGTCTCTCCGTTCGGACAGCGCCATGCCGTGCCGGTCGTCGTCGACCGCACAGCGCTCGACCATTCGACAGTGTTCGTCTCGGCCGGCCGTCGCGGTCTCGAGATCGAGATCCGCCCCGAGGATCTCGTCATGCTCACGAACGCCCAGGTCGCGAAGATCGCCGCGCTCGACTGATCAGCTCTCGCTGATCCGAGCGTCGATCCCCGGCCTCACATCCATTCGACCTCACCGACCTCGGGCTCTGCCCGACCGGCGGTGAGGTCGGCGTACATCGCCTGCGCATCGGCCACCTCGGCGAGGGGAACCAGGACATCGAGTCCGACCTCACCGCCGTAGTCGGCCCGCGTCGTCCACCCCCGGTTCCCGGCCGCCCGCTCCAGGGCGTTGGCCTGGGCATAGTCGACGTGTGCGGACACAGGGACGCGCTCACGACGGGTGACGATCCGGGCTCTCTCCACCGCCGCCGAGGTGGCCTGACCGTACGCGCGAACGAGCCCGCCCGCGCCCAGCAGGGTGCCCCCGAAATACCGGGTGACGACGGCGACGACGAAGGTCAGATCATGACCGGTGACTACATCGAGGATCGGAGCGCCCGCGGTGCCGGCCGGTTCCCCGTCGTCGCTGAAGCGCTGAGTGCGCGAATCGATGTCGAGGACGAACGCCGAACAATGGTGGCGGGCCTTCGGATGCTCGGCGCGCGCCTCGGCGATGACAGACCTGGCCTCGGCCTCATCCGCGGCAGGGGAGAGGCGGGCGAGGAAACGGGATCTCTTGATCTCGATCTCGGCCTCGACGGGGCTGACGACGGTCCGGTAAGACATGCTCGTCACTGTAGTCGAATGTGTTCTACGATGAGCCCACGGGCGCGGATTCCGCGCTCATCCGCGGTACTTCAGTGAAAGGGTGACAACGGTGGACCACCTCAGCGAGGCCGATCTGGCAGCTCTCAAAGACGAATCCGACCGAGCTCGTGAACTCGACCGAGCACACGTGTTCCACTCGTGGTCGGCACAGCGGCTCATCGATCCGCCGACCGTTGCCCGCGCCCACGGGTCGACGGTCATCGACGGTGAGGGTCGGGAGTTCCTCGACTTCTCCTCGCAGCTGGTGAACACGAACATCGGCCACCAGCATCCGGCCGTCGTGGCCGCGATCAAAGACCAAGCCGATGTGCTGTGCACGATCAGCCCAGCCACCGTCAACGCCGCCCGCTCCGAAGCGGCCCGACTCATCACCGAACGCACTCCGGCAGGACTCGACCACGTGTTCTTCACCAACGGCGGCGCGGATGCGAACGAGCACGCCATTCGCATGGCCCGTCTGCATACGGGGCGGACGAAGGTGCTCGCCCGGTACCGGTCGTATCATGGCGGCACTCAGACTGCCGTCAACGTCACAGGCGACCCGCGCCGGTGGGAGAACGAGACCGGAGAATCGGGCGTCGTCCACTTCTTCGGACCGTTCCTCTATCGGTCCGAGTTCCATGCCACTACCGAGGCCGAAGAGACCCAGCGCGCACTGCAGCACCTGCGCCGGACCATCGAACTGGAGGGGCCGGGGACGATCGCCGCGATCATCCTCGAATCCATTCCCGGCACCGCCGGCATCATGGTGCCCAGCCCCGAGTACATGCAGGGTGTGCGGGCGCTGTGCGACGAGCACGGAATCGTGCTCATCGCCGACGAGGTGATGGCCGGATTCGGACGGTCGGGCAAGTGGTTCGCCTTCGAACACTTCGACATCGTCCCCGATCTCATCACCTTCGCCAAGGGCGTGAACTCCGGGTACGTGCCGCTGGGCGGAGTGATCATCAGCGACGCGATCTTCGAGACCTTCGCAGAACGCGTCTACCCCGGCGGGCTGACCTACTCCGGGCATCCGCTGGCATGCGCCGCGGCGGTTGCGACGATCAACGCGATGGCCGACGAGGGCATGATCGAACACGCCGCTCACATCGGGGAGACGATCATCGGACCCCGCCTGCGGCAGATCGCGGAGAGCTCGAAGCACGTCGGCGAGGTCCGCGGCATCGGAGCGTTCTGGGCGATCGAACTCGTCTGGGACAAGGAGTCCAAGGAACCGCTGGCCGCTTACGGCGGAGGATCACCCGAGGTCGCCTCGGTGGTGGCGGCGCTGAAGGAACACGGCGTCATCCCGTTCAACAACTACCACCGGGTGCACGTGGTCCCGCCGATCAACATCAGCGAAGAGGACCTCGAACGCGGCCTCGGAGTCTTCGAGAAGGTCCTCACCGACTTAGACTTCCCCCGCTGACCCTCACCCTCCCAGGACTACCCGACGGCGGCCCAGCAACCTCGCGCGAGGTTGCTGAGCCGCCGTCAGGTAGCAATTAGGGGGTTTGGTGGGTGTAGTTGCCGCCGAGGATTGTCGCGCGGACCGGGATCTGTGAGATCTCGCCCGCCGCGACGTTTGCCGGGTGAGTCTCCAGGGCGACGAAGTCGGCGAGCTTGCCTCGGCTCAGCGTCCCCTTGTCCGCACCCTGACCAGAGGCCTTCGCCGCCTCGACCGTGTAGGCCGCGATCGCCTCGTCGACGCTCAAGGCTTCGGCCGCCGAACCCATGACATCACCGTCACGGGTCCGGCGGGTGACATACGCTTCGATTCCGCGCAGCACATTGCCGTCGGCACACGGTCGATCCGAACTGCCGGCCATCGGCACGCCCGCATCGACGAACGATTTCGCCCGGTAGATCAGGTGCCGCCGGTCCGGCCCGAGCGAAGCGTTCATCCCGTCCCCGATGCCGTCGGCGAACGCCGCCTGCGGAGTGACGACGATTCCGTGCTCGGCCAGGGTCGCCAGATGCTCGTCATGGACCAAAGCGGCATGCTCGATCCGGTTGGGCACCGCCCGGCGGCCATAGCGCTTCTGCGCTTCGACGATGTTGGCGATCGCAGCATCCACGGCGGCATCGCCGATGGCATGTACGGCCAACGACCAGCCGGAGGCATAGGTGTCCAGTATCTGCTGCCGCAGCACCTCGGCGTCGTCCTGCAGGTAACCGGGGTGGTCCTTGCCCGCATAGTTCTCCCGCAGTGCCGCGGTTTCGCCGGACAGGGCCCCGTCCATGAAGAACTTCACGGGCCCGATCGAGATGAGATCATCGCCGAGGCCGGTGCGCAGCCCCGCATCCAGACCGATGCCGAACCCGTCGGCGGAGTTCGCCGCGATCGGGTGCAGCCCGTCGGCCTGCGGCATGAGCTGCGCTCGCGCCCGCAGCTTCCCCTCCTCCCGAGCCCGCAGGTAGCCGCTGATCTCGATGGGGGAGTGGCCGATCCAGCCGTAAGCGATTCCGCATTCGCCGAAGGACGTGATGCCTTCCTTCGCGTAGTAGGCCGTCGCCAGATCGAGGGCGTCGACGACGGTGTCGAGTGAATACGGGCGGATGAGGTCCTGCACCAGCGTCTGTGCGGTCTCTTCGATCAGCCCCGTCGGATGTCCGGCCGCGTCGCGGACGACTTTGCCGCCGACCGGCTCCTCGAAATCGGGGTCCAGGATCCCGGCCCGTCGCATCGCCTCGGTGTTGGCGATCGCGGCGTGACCGGATGTCTGCCGCATGAACAGGGGACGGTCCCCGGTGATCTCGTCAAGACGGCCCAAGTCTGGATACTGCCCGTCGTAGTCACGGTGGGCGTACCCCGTGGCTTCGATCCATTCCCCGGCCGGAGTCGTCGCCGCTGCCTTCTCGAGCGCGGCATAGACATCGGGCAGACCGCCGGGCAGCGCCGTGACATCGACCGAGGCCAGGGTGAGACCGAACCATGTCGTGTGGCAGTGGACGTCGTTGAAGCCCGGCAGCACCGTCGCCCCGCCCAGGGGCTCGACCCGGTCGGCGTCGATGCCGTCGAGCTCCTCGTCGAAGCCGATGATCCGATTGCCCCATACCCCGATCTTCTGCGCCCGCGGGCGCGTCGGATCAAGCGTGTAGGCGTCGAGGTCGGTGAAGATCGCGTCGATTCTCATAGAGCCACCTTAGTCAGATTCGCACGCCCTCCGCCCCACTGTTCACGGCGGGCCGTCAACAGATCGATCACGGCAGGCGCGCCCCGCGAACGGTCGGATCCGTGATGCAGTGGACGAGCGAGAGTCCCTTGTGTGCCAGCGCCTGTTCGAACGCGTCGCGGAAGTCCTCGGTGCGTTCGACGCGGATGCCGAGCCCGCCGAACGCCGTGGCCATGGCTGCGAAGTCCGGGTTCTTGAGTGCCGTGGCCGTGGCCCGGCCGGGGTATTCGCGGTCCTGATGACCGCGGATCGTGCCGTAGACCGAATTGTCGTTGAGCACGACGGTGAGGTCCGCGCCGTATTGGACGGCCGTGGCCATCTCCTGCCCGTTCATGAGGAAGTCCCCATCGCCGGCGATGCAGAACACCGCCCGTTCCGGATGGACGAGCGCGGCGGCGACCGCAGCCGGCAGACCGAATCCCATCGATCCGTTGCGCGGGCCCAGCGCCGAGGGGAACCCGTGCGTGGGCAGGAATCTGGTCGCCCAGCCGGAGAAGTTCCCCGCTCCGTAGGTGATGATCGCGTCGCCTGGCAACAGGTCCTGCACATGCACGAATGCTTCGTCCATGTCGACGAACCCCGCCGAGGCGGCCGACCCCGAACCTGCCACCTGCGGTGTCCGCCACGCCTCGAGCTCGGTCCGGGCCTCGGCGACCCACCCCGGCAGCGGTACGGCATCCCCGGCCGCCTCGGACAGGGCATCGCCGAGCGGCGGTTCGTCGATCGACCCGTCGGAGGACACCGAATACGTGCGGGTTCCCTCCTCGGTGAACAGGGATTGGGCGAACCGGCCGACCGAGGTGACGATGTGCTGGTCGAGTCGACCGAAGTGGCCGTGTGCATCGGCATCGGGGCCGATGACGACGGTGCGCTGGTCGACGCCGTTGGTGAACCCGTCGGTGGCCACATCGGTGCGGACACAGCCCAAGAAGATGTGCAGGTCCGCCTCGGCGAGGACTCGCTTCGCCGCGGGGGACGCACCATACCCCAAGATGCCGAGGAAGTTCGGACTGTCATGGTCGATGCCGTCATAGGCGCGGAAGGTGCCGAGCACGCCGAGGCCGCGGTCGCGTGACCATTGGGCGATGCGCCGCGAGGTCGACGGGGACCAGTCCTCGCCGCCGATGATGAGCACGGGACGGTCGGCGGCGGTGATGCGGGCACGCAGCTCCGTGACGTCCCCGGCGTACGGTGAGGCCGAACCGTGCACACGTGGGGCCAGCACCGTCCCGGAACTCGGGCGGACAAGGACCTCTTCGGGCAGACCGACGATGACGGGACCGGGCCGCCCGGTCACGGCGGTGTGCACGGCGTCGACGACCACCTCGGCGGCCTTATCGGGATCATCGAGGGTGAGCACCTTCTTCGCGGTCGAAGTGAACCAGCCGTTCAGGTCGAATTCCTGGAAGGATTCGCGGCCGCGATGATCGGTGGGGATGAGACCGACGAAGACGACGAGAGGGGTCGCATCCTGGTACGCGGTGTGGACGCCGACCTTGACGTTGGCCGCACCGGGACCACGGGTGACCATGGCGATTCCGGGAACCCCGGTCATCCGCCCCTCGGCGACGGCCATGTATGCGGCCCCGCCCTCCTGACGGCAGACGATCGGGGTGATCGACGAATCGCGGAGTCCGTCGATGACATCGAGATACGACTCGCCGGGAACCAGATAGGTGCGAGTGACTCCGTGTGCTTCGAGTTCCTCGACGATGAGATGACCTGCAGAAAGAGACGCGGAGGTGTCCATATCCCATGCTTATCATCATTTCGCCTCCTGTGGTTGTCTCAACTGCCCACCACCCTGCCCATTTGCAACGGTGAGGTCGTATGATCGTGCAACAACGGAATCAGTACGGTCCGCCGACTGAGCCCGTGAGCAGGAAGTCCACACCGGACCGGGGTGGGGACTGAGACTGACAGCCAGGAGGCTCTCGCATGACCGGAATCGACTCCGACCAGGCAACGGCGCAGGAGTTTGAGCCCGCCGACCTCGGCGGCGGCCGCAGGCGCGGTCGCGTCGGAGCCCCCTCGACGCCGCGCCGGGCACAGCTCGAACGGGATCCGGGAATGCCGGCGAGCACGTGGCGGCTGCGTTCGGACGCGTGGGAGTACCTGAAGTTCGCTATCAAACGCCTGGCCGTCAGCGGCGGGGACTTCTCGATGATCGCCGAAGACGGCGAGGTGTGGCGGTCACTGCGTTCGCTGAAGACGATCGAGCTCTATTGGGCAGGTTTCGGTCAGCGCTATGTGGAGGAGATCACCGACCTGCTCTCGAACGGCGAATTCGACCGCGCGCACGACATGATCACACGTGCGGTCAATCGGCTCCGGGGCACCACCGTGCCCGACACCGGTGAAGACGACCTCACCGAGGATGAGCGCGCCGAACTCAAGGACCGCCAGGACACCCGTCCTCGCTTCGAGGTCCTCATCGTCGACGAGACCACCGAGGGTGGCCGCGATGAGCTGCACACGGACCTGCTCAAACTTCGCAACGCCTCCGACCAGTTCATCTACGACTACGTCATCGTGCCCACCGCCGACGATGCGGTGGCGGCGGCCCTGACGAACCCGAACCTGCTCGCCTGCGTCATCCGCCCCGGTTTCACCGACAACACCCGCGAGGTGCTCAGTCGTGACCTGCGCGATTCCATCGAGTTCGCGCACACCTCGACGAAGGAATCGCCGACGGCGCCGATGAGTCCGCTCAATTCGGTGCGTCGGGTGCTGCGGCTGGCCGACACCCTGGCGAATCTGCGCCCCGAACTCGACCTCTACCTCATGGCCGGTGCCCATATCGAAAGCCTCGCAGGTGCGCTGACGCACCGGTTCCGTCGCGTCTTCCGCCGCGAGGACCAGTTCGAACTCCACCTGTCCCTGCTGCGCCGCGCCCAGCACCTCTACGACACTCCGTTCTTCGACGCCATCCGAGAGCATGCCCGCCGCCCGGCCGGAGTCTTCCACGCACTGCCCGTGTCCCGCGGCGGCTCCGTCGTCGGGTCGAAGTGGATCGGCGACTTCGTCGAGTTCTACGGACTCAACTTGCTGCTCGCCGAATCCAGCGCCACCTCCGGTGAGCTCGATTCCCTGCTCGCACCGGTGCACACACTGAAGAAGGCGCAGTCGCTGGCCGCCCGTGCCTTCGGTGCCAAGCGCACCTATTTCGTCACGAACGGCACGTCGACGGCGAACAAGATCGTCCACCAGGCCGTCGTCTCACCCGACGAGGTCGTCATGGTCGACCGCAACTGCCACAAGTCCCACCACCATGCGCTCATGCTCACCGGTGCCCGCACCGCCTACCTCGAGGCGTACCCGCTCAACGATGTCGCCTTCTACGGGGCGGTGCCGCTGAACAGGATCAAGCAGCTGCTGCTCGACTACCGGGCCGCCGGCCGCCTCGACGAGGTGCGGATGATCACCCTGACCAACTGCACCTTCGATGGAATCGTCTACGACCCCTACAAGGTCATGTCCGAATGCCTGGCGATCAAACCCGACCTCGTCTTCCTCTGGGACGAAGCCTGGTTCGCCTTCGCCCGATTCCACCCAGTCACCCGCAAACGCACCGCCATGGTCGCCGCGGAGACCCTCGAGGAGAACCTCGCGACCAACGCCCACGCCGCGGCGTACCGGGAGCAGCAGAAGCGCCTGTACGATCCCGAGACCGGCGCCCCCGCCCCCGATTCGGTGTGGCTGGAGGAGGACCTGCTGCCGCCGCCGGACGCGACGATCCGCGTGTACGCGACCCAGTCGACGCATAAGACGCTGACCGCGCTGCGCCAGGGCTCGATGATCCACGTCTACGATCAGGAGTTCTCCACCGGCGCCGAGGATGCCTTCCACGAGGCGTACATGACCCACACCTCGACGTCGCCGAACTACCAGATCCTCGCCTCCCTCGACCTCGGTCGCAGGCAGGTGGAGATGGAGGGCTTCGCACTCGTGCAGAAGCAGCTCGACCTGGCGATGAGCCTGTCCTCGGCGATCGCCAGGCATCCTCTGCTGAAGAAGACGTTCAAGGTGCTCACCGCCGCCGATCTCATCCCCGAGGAATATCGGGTCACCGAACGGACGATGCCGCTGCGCGATGGGCTCTCCACGATGTGGGACGCCTGGGTCCGCGATGAGTTCGTCGTCGATCCCAGCCGCATCACCGTCGAGATCTCGGGCACGGGAGTCGACGGGGACACGTTCAAGCACGAACACCTCATGGACCGCTACGGCATCCAGGTGAACAAGACGAGCCGGAACACCGTGCTGTTCATGACGAACATCGGCACCTCACGCTCGGCCATCGCCTACCTCATCGAGGTGCTGGTCAAACTGGCGGGGATGTTCAATGATCCGCACGAGCTCCACGAACAGGACGCGCTGACCGAACCTGCCGCGGTGATGCCGCCGTTGCCGGACTTCTCGGCCTTCGCCCCCGACTACGCCGCCGAGGTGCCCGCCGACGACCCGTCGAAGCAGCTGCCCGACGGCGACCTGCGCACCGCCTACTATGCGGGTCTGCGTCGCCAGAACATCGAGCACGTGCTGCCGCATGAGCTGCGGCGCCGTGTCGAGAACGGCGAACAGCCGGTCTCGGCCGGATTCGTCACCCCCTACCCGCCCGGGTTCCCGGTGCTCGTTCCCGGACAGGTCATCACCGCCGAGGTGCTCGACTTCATGTCGGCGCTCGACACCCGAGAGATCCACGGCTACGACTCCCGCCAGGGCTACCGCGTCATCCTCAAAGAGGTTCTGGAGAACTGAGCGAGAAAGGCGAGGCGCTCGACCGTGCCGACCGCTCGGCTTACCGTCGAGCGCGCGGCTTACCGTCGAGAGCATACGTCAGCCTCGTGCGATCTCGCCGACCGCTCACGTCAGCGTCGAGCGCGCGCCGTATAGCTTGATACAGCGACGGTAACGTGAGCGGTCGGCGAGATCGCGGTTATCCCAGCTGGCCGGGATGGAGGACGCGGGAGAGGAAATCCTTCGTCCGCTGCTCGGCCGGGTTGCCGATGACGTCCTTAGCGGGCCCTTCTTCGACGACGACTCCGCCGTCCATGAAGACCACGCGATCGGCGACCTGCCGGGCGAACTCCATCTCGTGGGTGACCACGACCATCGTCATTCCCGCCTCGGCGAGGTCGCGCATGACCTGGAGAACGTCACCGACGGTCTCCGGGTCGAGTGCGGAGGTCGGCTCGTCGAAGAGCATGACATCGGGGTCCATGCTCAGGGCCCGGGCGATCGCAACCCGCTGCTGCTGACCGCCTGACAGCGATCCCGGCTTGGCCTCCATCTTCTCGGAGAGCCCGACCTTCGCGAGGTTCGCTTCGGCGACCTTGTTCGCCTCGGCCTTCGATCGCCCCAGGACCTTCGTCTGCGCGATCGTGAGGTTCTCACGCACGGTGAGGTGGGCGAAGAGGTTGAAGGACTGGAAGACCATGCCGATGCGGGTGCGGGCGGCGTCGATGTCGAGATCGAGGTCGGTCATGTCCATGCCGTCGACGACGATCGAGCCGCCGGTGGGTGTTTCGAGTGTGTTGATGCAGCGCAGCATCGTCGACTTGCCGGAGCCCGAGGGCCCGATGACGCAGACGACTTCGCCCTTGTCGACGTCGAGGCTGATATCGGTGAGGACCTGGTTCGTTCCGAAGCTCTTCTGGAGGTTGCGGATGGCGATGATCGGGGTTGTGGTCGCGCGCGCCGAGGCGGTGGGGACATTCATCATTTCACTCCAGAATCTGCGGAACCGTACTTCTTCTCCAACACCCGCGACAGGTACGACAGCGGAACCGTGATGACGAGGTAGCACAGTGCGATGACGATGAACGGGGTGAGGTTCGCGGTGTTGACGATCTCGGCACGACCGAGTGCCGCAAGCTCACGACCGTCGACTGAAGACCCGAGGATGTAGGCGAGCGAAGAGTCCTTGGTCAGCAGGATCAGTTCGTTCGTCAGCGGCGGCAGGATGATGCGCATCGCCTGCGGCAGGACAATCGTGAACATCGCTCGTGAGGAGGACATGCCGAGTGACCGGGCGGCTTCGATCTGTCCCTTCGGCACCGCCTGGATGCCGGCGCGGATCGTCTCGGCCATATAAGCCGAGGAGACGAGTCCGAGCGCGATCATGATGATGACGAGCTGTGGCAGGATGAATCCCTGGAAGGCGACGGGCAGTCCGAATCCCATGACGAGGAAGACGACGAGGGCAGGCAGTCCGCGGAAGAACTCGATGTAGATCGTTGCCAGCCATCGGTAGACGCCGACCGAGGACAAGCGCATGAGTGCGACGACGAGTGCGATGGCCAGGCCGAGAGCGAAGCCGAGGAGGGTGAACACGACCGTGTTCTTCAGCGCTCCGGTGATGACTTCGGGGAACATCCCTGTGGCGATGTCGACGCGACCGAACGTATCGATGAGCGTCGGCCAATCGGCGAAGATCGCGATGAGGATCGCGATGATGACGAGGACGGCGTACTGGATGCCGCGGGAGACCTTCGCCTTCTGGCGCTTGCTCATCTTCGCTTTCGGGGTGGCGGTGGCGACGGGGACGGCGGGGCCGGTCGGGCGGCCGTCCTCTGACGCGGAGGGAACTGACATGGTTGTCCTTCGAAAAGCTGTGGCGGGGGTGTCCGCCGGGGGTGCGTGCCGTGAGGGTCGGATGGGGCTCAGGCAGGTCGGTCGATTTCAGCCGAACGGGCGGCCCGCTGCAACGACAGATCGCAGCAAGCCGCCCATTCGCAGGCAATCACTTGGGAGCGTCGCCGAACCACTTCTCGTAGATCTTGTCGTATTCGCCGTTGTCCTTGATCTCCTTGATCGTGTCGTCGACGGCCTCCTTCATCTCGGTGTTGCCCTTCTTCATCGAGATGCCGTAGTGCTCGTCGGTCTTGATGTCGAAGCCGACGGCGAAGCCCTTGTTCTCAGTGTTGTAGTTGTACAGCACACCGTTGTCGTTGATAACGGCATCGACCTGACCGGTCTTGAGCGCTTCGAGCGAGAGCGGCAGATCCTCATAGGTGATGACCTCGGAATCCTTGAAGTTCTCCGTGGCGTAGTCGAGGCCAGTGGTGCCCGACTGTGCACCGACCTTGAAGCCCTTGAGCCCGGCCTCATCCTCCGCGGTTTTGTCATCTTTCGTCAGGATCGCCTGGTTCGCGTCGAAGTACGGCTCGGAGAAGTCCGTGGCTTCTTCACGTTCGGGGGTGATCGTCGTCGCCGCTGCAGCCACGTCACATTTGTTCTGGTTGAACTCCGCACCCGAGGTGATCGTCTCGAACGAGGTGTTGATGATCTCCTGCTCGACACCGAGCTTCTTCGCCACGGCGTCGACGATGTCAACATCGAAGCCGACGACCTCGCCGTCCTTCTCGAACTGGAAGGGCTGGTAGGACAGATGGGTGCAGGTGGTGAGCTTGCCTTCTTCGACGATGGGCACCCCGCCCTCGGCGGTGGAATCGCCTCCGCCGCCGCAGGCGGGCAGGGCGAGCATGGCGCCGACGGCGGCAATGGCCAGACTCGAGCGTCGTTTCATGGTTCCTCCAGGAGATCGGTGACAGGTGAGTCACGTACGCGGTCCGCTCTGACGTAGATGTCTGAGCAGCGTCTGTGAGGAATCCTACCGTGAACTGGGTCACACTCATGTCGCATCGATGATCGCCGAGGTGGTTGTGACGAAATCGTAGTCATTCCCGGTGACCGGAACGGCCGCTCGGCACCCGACCGTGGACGCGAAAGGCCCGACCAGCGAAAACGTTGGTCGGGCCCTAATCCAGGAATCTCAGCTCAGCTGGTCCTCCATGTCGAGGTCAGAGGTGTCCTTGGCCAGCCACAGGGCGACGATCGTAACGATGGACGCGGCGATGATGTAGAGGCCGCAGTAGACGATTGACCCTCCTTCTGCCTGCCACAGAGCGACCATGGCGAACGGTGCGGGACCGGCCCCGATGACGCTGGACATGTTGTACGAGATCGCCGATCCGGTGTAGCGGACGTTGGCGGGAAAGAGCTCCGGCAGGTACGCGGCCATCGGGCCGAAGGTCAGCCCCATGAGGATGAAGCCGACGGTTAGGCCGATGATGACTCCCGGGGTGCCGGCATTGAACAGGGCATTGACGACGAGCCCGTAGGCGGCGATGAGCACGGTCACACCGAGCAGCATCTTCCGCCGACCCAGCTTCTCGGCCAATGGCCCGGAGACGACGGTGAAGATGCCGAAGAAGACGACTCCGATGATGAGGTAGGTGAGGAACTCGTTCTTCGTGTACCCCAGCCCCGCGACGAAGCCTGCCGGATCGAAGGATTTCCCTGCCGCCTCGGCGGCGGTCTGGGCCTGCTCCGGGGTGGCCGGTGAGGTGCCGTAGGTGAGGGTGAAGGCGGTCATGAAGTAGAAGATCACGTAGGTCGCGAGCATGATGAACGTGCCGAGGATGAGCGGCTTCCAGCTCGTGGCGAAGACCCGCCCGAGCGGGGCCTTCGAGATCTGCTGCTTCTGCGCGACGAGTTGGAACGCGGGGGTCTCCATGAGCGACATGCGCACGTAGAGGCCGACGGCGACGAGCAGGGCCGAGAGCAGGAACGGAATGCGCCAGCCCCAGGCGAGGAACGCCTCGGGGGAGGTCCAGGTGCCGAGGGCGACGAAGAGCAGGTTCGCGATGATGAAGCCGACGGGTGCGCCGAGCTGAGGGAAGGTGCCCCAGATGGCGCGCTTGCCCTTCGGGGCATTCTCGGTGGCCAGCAGGGCCGCGCCCGACCATTCGCCGCCGAGGCCTACACCCTGGCAGAAGCGCAGGAGGACGAGGAACAGCGGGGCGAGGACGACCCAGCCCGGCGTGCTGGCGGTCGGCAGCAGGCCGATGAGGAAGGTGCCGATGCCCATGATGAGCAGGGAGGCGATGAGCGTCTTCTTCCGGCCGATGCGGTCACCGAAGTGGCCGAAGATGATCGAGCCGAGGGGGCGGGCGACGAAGGCGACGCCGAAGATCGCGAACGAGCTCAGCAGCTGAGTCGTCGACGTCTGGTTGGGGAAGAAGAGGGCCGGGAAGACCAGCGAGGAGGCCGTGGCGTAGGCGTAGAAATCGAAGAACTCGATCGTGGTGCCGACCATCGAGGCGGTCAGGACCTTGCCGCGGGTGTTGTTCTTCCGAGTCGCCGCGATCGCGTCGTCGACCCCGGGTGCCGAGGAGGGATTCTCCGGCTGTGTTTCGGTGGACATGGTGGTGCTCCGCTGTTTCGTGAGTGCAGGCACGGGCGGGTGGTCCGTGCCAAGGGAAAAGGCCGTCGGCGCTGTGTCAGGCACAGCGTCGACGGCGACGAATAGACACTACGCCCGTCTCACAAAACGCGATTTTCGAGTCTCACCAATTGAGATTACTAGGTGGTCGAAGTGTTCTGGACAACTCAGACCGGATCGTCGGGCCATCGGGCGCTGAGTCCGCCCGGCGCTCAATTCTGAGTCGTGACCTCGGTGATCGTCACTTTTTCCTTGGGCGCTCCATCGGCGGCGCCGGAGTCCGTGCCCTTGGCCGCGATGTCGGCGACGGTCTTCGTGCTCTTCTCGTCCAGCTGTCCGAACACCGTGTAGTCGGGCGGCAGCGAGCTGTCATCGTAGACGACGAAGAACTGGGAGCCGTTCGTATCGGGACCGGAGTTCGCCATGGCCAGAGTCCCTGCCGGGTAGGTCTCGGAACCATCGAGCTCATCCGGGAACGAGTAGCCTGGGCCGCCCGAGCCGGTGCCCGTGGGGTCCCCGCACTGGAGGACGTAGATGCCTTCGGTGGTCAGTCGGTGGCAGTCGGTGTCGTCGAAGTACTTCTGCGCGGCCAGCGACAGGAAGCTGTTGACGGTGCACGGTGTGCGGTCGGCATCGAGAGTCACTGCGAGGTCCCCGGCGTTCGTTGCGATGGTGGCATCGACAGTGCCCTTCGCCTCCGGTTCCTCTGCCGGTGCTTCGACGTCCTTGGCGCCCGCCTGCGAATCGGCGGGGTACGAGCAGGCGCCCGCTGCGGCTGATGAGTCGGATTCGGCTGCGGAGCTGCCGCCGGAATCACCCTCGGAATCAGACGATCCGCATCCGCTCAGCAGCAGAAGAACGAGGACGGCGAAGGCGGCCAGTGTCAGCACAACGGCTGACTGCGGACGACGGTTCAGGGCATGAGAGCGACTCTGCGCGAGGTGATCCATGCGTTCATCGTATCGGCACCGTCGTCGAGACACGGGCGCGGCGTCGAGACACGGGCGAGCACCCTCTGTGTCAGGCTGTAGTGAGACAGCCTGACACAGTAGGCGGGGAATAG
>NZ_JBQDYQ010000050.1:0-23911 GCF_052105255.1 Brevibacterium sp. | reverse complement strand
CCGGTGTCGCCTCGGCGGAGCGGACCTTCGAACTGCTCGACGCCGAGGAGGAGGACCCCGACGAGGTGCAGAGGGAGCTGCCCCCGCGCACTCCGGGCAAGGTCGAATTCTCCGAAGTGAGCTTCCGCTACGCTCCGGAGACGCCTCTCATCGAAAAGGTGTCCTTCACCGCCGAACCGGGACATACGGTGGCGATCGTCGGCCCGACCGGTGCCGGCAAGACAACCTTGGTCAACCTCGTGATGCGGTTCTACGAGATCACGGGCGGCACCATCTACCTCGACGGCATCGACACCCGCGACCTCAGCCGGGCCGACCTCCGTTCACATGTGGGCATGGTGCTCCAGGATGCGTGGCTGTTCGAAGGCACGATCGCCGACAACATCCGCTACGGTCGGCTGGGCGCCACCGATGAGGAAGTCGTCTCAGCCGCGAAGGCGACGATGGTCGACAGGTTCGTGCGCCAGCTGCCCGACGGCTATGACACCGTCATCGATTCCGACGGCGGCAGCGTCTCGGCCGGCGAACGGCAGCTCATCACCATCGCCCGAGCGTTCCTCGCCGACCCCTCACTGCTCATCCTCGACGAGGCGACCTCCTCGGTCGACACCCGCACCGAGGTGCTCGTGCAGCAGGCGATGGCAGCGCTGCGAACCGATCGGACGTCGTTCGTCATCGCCCACCGGTTGTCGACGATCCGTGACGCTCACACCATCCTCGTGATGGAAGACGGAGCGATCGTCGAACATGGCAACCACGAGCAGCTGCTCGCGGCAGAAGGCGCCTACCACCGGCTGTACATGTCGCAGTTCCGCGGAGAGGACGCCGAGGAGCAGTTCACTGCCGAGGTGCTCGCCGAAGCCGAGGCCGGTGCGCCGGTCGACGAAGCTGCGGCCTCCGCCAGCGACAGCGCGGACGGGCCGGATGCCGAAGGCGAAAGCCCCGAGGCGCCGGCAGAGGAAGGCCGCTCTCCGCAGGCCTGATGGCTCCGGACAGTGGCAGGGTCCCCGAGCTTGAGCTCGGGGACCCTGCATCGCATTCACCGCAGAAATCAGATGGTGAACGGAGAATCCGACATAACGTTTTTCAGGGCGTGAATGCCGAAATCGATCCAAATGTGACACAGTTCTGACCGTCTTGCCGTGCAGCTCATCGGCCTCGAACAGAAGTTGCTGTGCAGGTGAGAGCGCAGCCTGTGGGACGAACACGTGGTGCGCCATAATCAGGCTGAGCAAACAATATTGCGAAGTGATAAACATTCGGCAAAACACCTCTATCACTTCTGTCATGACCTAAATGAACAAAAGTCGTGCGCTCTCCTCTGCCTGCGTATGGTCCAAGCCATAACTGAGGACGGCAACCGACCAGAACTCTGGAAGGACCATCATGAAACGGTTGGCAATGGCGGCAACGTTCGCTCTGGCACTCTCCCTCGGAGGATGGGGTCAGGCGGCCGCACAAGCAGATGAGCGCACAACTGCGCAGGCGGTCGACGTCCAAGCCGCAGGAGAAGCAGGAAACGGCGACGCAGAATCTCCGGGAACGGAGGACCCGCCCACGGACCCTGGTGGCGACGACGCTGATCCCGGCACACCCACCGAACCCGGTGACGGGGAGGAATCGACCGATCCAGGAGGCGACGAGAACGCAGCCGATCCCAGCGACGGTGAAGAGGCGGCTGACCCTGGCGAAGGCTCGGACGAACCGACCGAGGACTCGACCCCGATCGAAGCCTCGTTCTCCCTCGACCGGTCGTCGATGCCCGTCGACGAGGCAGCCGAGGCCATCCCGTACACCATCACCGGGCTGAAGGCCGGAGACACCGTCACCGCCGAACCCGGAGAGAACGGCTCAATCACCGTCGACAGTGACGGAACGTTCAACGGAGAGCTCCGCGGCAATACCGAGCTCGAGGCCGGCGATGTCGTCGATGTCACCGTGACCGTCGCCCGCGACGGGCAGGAGTCGAAGACGTTCACCGGCAGCGTGGAGATCACCGACAGCCACGATGACTCGGATGCGACCGTCAGCGTCGATCCGCAGAGCCAGGGGATCGACTCGTACCTCGACAACGGTGTCGACATCACCGTGAGCAGCTGCGAACCGGGCGAGGAGGTGACAATCACCATCGTCCGCAAGGGCGAGGACACGAATATCTGGGAAGAGACGAAGACCGCCGGCGACGACGGTTCGGTCTCTGCGTCCTTCATGCCCGGCACCGGTGGCGACGGCTGGGTCGGTGACTTCGTGGTCAGCGCGAAGTGCGGCGACATGAGCGCCGAGACGACATACTCGGTCACTGAGAACGACGACGGAACTGATGCCGATCTCAGTGTCACTCCGCAGAGCCAGAAGCTGGCCGACTTCCTCGAGAACGGTGTCAACATCACCCTTCTCAACTGCCACGTCGACTCCGAGGTGACGTTCCAGGTGAGCTCCGCGACAGACCCCGACACCGCGATCTGGGAAGAGACCCAGGAGGCCGGTGAAGATGCGGCCGGATCCGTTCAGTTCCTCCCGGACGGTGACGGCGGCACCGGTTGGATCGGTGACTTCACCGTCGCAGCCACCTGCGGCGACAAGAGCGCCGAGACCACGTTCACGGTCACCGATGACGACAGCGTCGTCGACCCGACGCTCTCGATCAGTCCCGAACGAATCTCCGGAGTGGACTTCATCGACCGAGACAAGGGCGTACAGATGACGCTCACCGACTGCGCAGCGGACGCCGATGTGCATTTCGAGGTGTACTCGGGCGATAAGAGCGAGAAGCTCTACGAGCAGACGGCAACGGCTGATCAGGATGGCGCAGCCGGAATCCAGGTCTATGGCCTCGGGGATGATCCCGCGTACTACGTCGGGACGTACCAAGTCGTCGCCGCTTGTATGGACGTCAGCAGGTCAGGAAAGTTCGTCGTGACCGGTGGTGAGTCCGGTGGCGGTAACGGAGGAGGTTCCGGCGGATCCGGAGGCGACTCGTCGATGCCGCGTACCGGTGCCGAACTCACCGGACTGACGGCAGGCGCCCTGCTCATCGTCGGCGGTGGAGCAGCCATCGGACTGGCCCGTCGGAAGAACAAGAGCTGACAGCAACCGGTGACCCGTCGGGTTGGTGACTCCACCCGGCCCGACGGTGACCACGGTGGCAGCGAAAGCGACACACTGCTCCGGCTACAACGGTTCAGGCCCCGCACTCGCAGAGAACCGAGTTCGGGGCCTGAAGCGTGTCCGAGCAATGCCGGACCACGTGCCGGGGTGGTCTCTAGCCCTTGGCGACGAGAGTGCGCACGGCCGAGGAGAAGAACCCCTGACCGTCGATTCCGCCGCCGGACTCGGGGCCGAAACCGGCCTCGACGGCGTGTTCGGGGTGCGGCATGAGACCGACGACGTTGCCTGCTTCGTTCGTGATTCCGGCGATGTCGCGCAGAGACCCGTTCGGGTTGAAGCCCTGGTAGCGGAAGACCACGCGCCCGGTGGACTCGAGCTCGTCGAGCACCTCGTCGGTGGCGACGAACCCGCCCTCACCGTTCTTCAGCGGAATGCGGATCGTCTCACCCTGCTCGTAGTCGCTCGTCCACGCGGTGTTGGCGTTCTCCACGACCAGGTCCTGGTCGCGGCAGATGAAGTGCTGGTGATCGTTTCTGATGAGGGCACCGGGCAGCAGACGGGACTCGCAGAGGATCTGGAAGCCGTTGCAGATGCCGAGCACCGGCATACCGGCATTCGCCGCAGCGACGACGGACTCCATGATCGGGGCGAATCCGGCGATCGCGCCGCAGCGCAGGTAGTCACCGTAGGAGAATCCGCCCGGTAGGATGACGGCGTCGACTCCGGACAGAGTCGAATCCGCATGCCACAGGTTCACCGGGTTCGCCCCTGCCAGGCGAACGGCTCGAGCGGCGTCACGGTCATCAAGCGTTCCGGGGAATGTGACGACTCCGACGGAGACACCGGACTCTGCGGTCGCCGCGGCGGTGGGATCAGCAGCGACAGCGGTCACGATGCGTCCTCGGCCACGCGGACGGCCACAACGTTTTCGATCACGGGGTTCGACAGAAGCTTCTCCGCGGCTTCGCGCGCCTGAGCGAGGACCTCCTCGGTGGCTTCGCCGTCAACCTCGAGTTCGAACCTCTTGCCCTGACGAACCTCACCGAACCCGCTGAAGCCCAGACGGGTCAGTCCGCCGGAGATCGCCTTGCCCTGCGGGTCAAGGATCTCGGGTTTGGGCATCACCTCAACGACGACACGTGCCATGCGTGTACTGCTCCTTTGTGAAAGTGTTCGGGAGTTCCTCCCGCGCTCACCCAGAGTCTACCAACCACGGCCGAATTCCCCGCCTGCGGTCCGGTCGCCGGACAGGCCGGAGCCCTCACGAGTCGAAGCCCATGCCCACCGCATCAAGGACCTTGAGCAGAGGTCCGCGCCGACCCTCGTTCTCATCGGCCTTGATCAGCGCATTCGTGGTCATCTTGATGCCCAGCCAGGCCACGGGTTCGGGAGGGAACGGCAGGGGGAGCTTGCGCACCATCTCGAGCCCTGTCAGCTGGGTGTCCTCGCCGGAGAGCAGGTCGAGCATGACCGTTCCGGCGAACCGGGACGCACCCACTCCGAGCCCGGTGAACCCGGCAGCCATGGCGACCTTCTTCCCATAGGCGCTGGTGAAGAACGAGAAGAACCGCGAGCAGGTGTCGATCGGTCCGCCCCATTTGTGAGTGAACTTCAGCCCGGCCAGCTGTGGGAAGGTTTCGAAGAAGTGCTCGGCGAGGGTCTCGAAGGTCTCGGGCCGCTGATCGTACTTCCACGACACCTTCCGTCCGAAGTGGTAGACGGCGTCCCAGCCGCCGAAGAGGATCCGGTTGTCCGCGGTCAGCCGGTAGTAGTGGAAGCGATTCGCGCAGTCGCCGATGCCCTGGCGGCCCTCCCAACCGATCGCGGCCATCTGCTCGTCGGTCAGCGGCTCGGTCATCAGCGCATAGTCGTAGACGGGAACGGTGTGCAGACTCACCCGCTTGAGCAGGGACGGGAACACATTCGTCGCCAACGCGACCCGCTTCGCCGTGATCGTGGTGCACGGCGCGGATGCGCAGTCCTCGATCGACTCCGCTGTCACGCGGGTGCTTACCCGCACGGTCGACGTCGCATCGCTGACATCGGTGACCTTCGTGCCCTCATAGACCTCGACCCCGAGTTCGCGGATGACGCGCAGCAACTCCCAGCACAGCTTCGCCGGATGGACCAGCGCGACCTCGCGAGAATCCCACAGCGCACCCTTGTACGTCGGTGACTTGACGATCCCTGCGAGTTCTTTCTGGTCTAAGAAGACGAAACCGGAATCCGGGTCGTGGGCCTCGCGCAGCTCGGCTACCTGGTAGTCCTCGGTGGCGACGTCGAGTTCGCCCGTGCGTTCGAACTCGACGTCCATTCCGTACTTCGCCACCGCTGCTTCGATGGCGTCGAGGTTCTCCCGGCCCAGCTGCGCGAGCCGATCGTTCTCCTCCGGCAGGTGCGCTAGCCCGTTGTCATAGCCGTGTGTGAGGCTGGCCGCGCAGAATCCGCCATTGCGCCCCGAGGCGGCCCACCCGATCGAGTTCGCCTCGACGAGCACGACCCGACGGTTCGGGTCCCGTTCCTTCGCCTGCAGGGCCGTCCATAGACCCGTGAACCCGCCGCCGACGACGAGGAGGTCGGTCTCGCGGTCCTCCACCAGCGGCGGCAGCGGTTCCGGACGGAGGTCGGTATCGAGCCAGAACGGAATGGTCGAGGCGTTGGCCAATGCGGCATTGACGTCCATGTCACTTCACTTTCTTCACGGTGCACTCGGCAGCTCTCAGGCGGCCATGGTCTTGATGATCTCGGTGGCATTGCCGCCGGCCTTGCGCAGGACGAACCCGACGAAGCCGAGCGCGGCGAGGGTGAGCACGAACATCACCGTCGACATCGCCGCGACCTCGGGGCGCAGAGCCACGCGGACGGCGGAGAAGATGTAGACCGGCCACGGGGTGTAGCCCGGCTGCTGGACGAAGCTCGAGAGGATCGTGTTGTCGAGGCTGACGGTGAACGACATCAGGGCACCGGCGAGGATGCCGGGAGCCGCGATCGGCAGGGTGATGTCCTTGAACCGGTTCCACGGTGTCGCGCCGAGATCGGCGGCGGCGTCCTCGAGCTGGGTGTCCATGCCGGCGAGCCGTGCCCTGATGATGAACGTCACGATCGCCATCGAGAACATCGCATGCGAGATGATGAGCCTGACCAGACCGTTGTTGAGCGGAGTGATGCCCCAGTCGACGCCGACGGTGACGAACCACGGCAGGAACGAGATGCCGTCGACGATCTCGGGCGTGACCAGTGTCAGCCCGAGGATCGCGGTCAGTCCGAGCGCCCACCATGCGCCCCTTCTGGCCCTGGCCAGAGCGACCCCGCCGAGGGTGCCGAAGATCGTCGAGACGATGGCCGTGCCCACGGCCGCCTGCAGGCTCGTGACGATGGAGGAGACGATGATGTCGTTGTTGATGCCGCTGATGTAGGCGTGCAGGCCGAAGCCGCGGAAGTTCGCGAGCACCTTGCCGTTGTTGAACGAATAGGCGATGATCACCGCGATCGGCACGAACAGGTAGACGAAGACGATGATGCCCCAGACGTGCAGAGCGATATCGGTCGGTGTCCGACGTGCGAACGTGTTCTTCTTCGGCATCTCAGGCCCTCCCGTCCTGCAGCGGAACACTGTTGAGTCTGGCCGTGATCGCCTGCCCGAGCTTGAGCAGCGCGAATCCGAGACCGACGACGACCAGGGTGGAGATGATGAGGATCATCGCCATGGCCGCCCCGACCGCCCAGTTCTGTGCGGTGTTGAACTGATTGGCGATGAGCTGCCCGACCATCGAGCCGCTCGCACCGCCGAGGACGGTTGCCGTGACGTAGTCGCCGTTGAGCGGGATGAACACGAGCAGGCAGCCGGAGACGACTCCCGGCATCGCCATCGGCAGCGTCACCCGCATGAAGGTCTTCACCTTCCCTGCGCCGAGGTCGTAGCTGGCCTCCCTCAGCTTCCTGCCGGAGGCGTCGATGGCGACGAACAGCGGCAGGATCATCAGCGGCAGATAGTTGTAGACGACGCCGATCTGCACGGCGGAGCGGGTGTAGAGGATGTCCAGCGGTCCATCGAGCAGCCCGAGACCCTGCAGCCAGTTCGACAGGAACCCGTCGGGGGAGAGCATGATCTGCCAACCGAGGGTGCGGACGAGGAAGTTCGTCCAGAACGGCACCATCACTAAAGCCAGGGCCAGGGAACGGCGGGCCGGGGAGACCTTGACCGCCAGCCAGTAGGCGAAGGGCAGGGCAATGAGCAGGCACAGGATCGTGCCGACGATCGAGATCCGCAGGGTCGCGAAGAACGTGGAGACGAAGCTTGCGCTCATCGCCTCCGGGTAGCGGTCGAAGGACAGCCGGTCGGTGGCGATGGCTGTGAACTCATCCGGTTTGTAGCCGAAGCTGTAGAAGACGATGAGTGCCAGCGGAACGACGAAGAAGAACAGCGCATAGGCCCATGTCGGAAACGACATGGCCGCCGGGCCGAAGAAACGCGGGGAGAGCCCGCGCTTGGCTGTCTCTGTGGTCGTGGTTGTGCTCATGCTCCACTCCTGGCCTGGGCGTCGGCAAAGATCTTCGTGCGGATCTGATCGGCCGGGGTCTGCTTGCTCGGTTCGAGACGGTCGAGGACCTCCTGGGCCGGGAAGATGAGGTCACGTTCGTCGAGGTCGGCTTTGACCGCCTGCTCTTCGAGCCCCTTCGTGCCGATCGGGTAGCCGATGTAGTCGAGCTGCTCGACGGCCGTGTCCGGGGAGATCATGTGGTTGATGAAGGCGTGAGCGGAGTCCGGGTGCGGAGCACCGGTGGCGATCGCCCACGTGTCCGTCCACAGGTTCGCCGACGGTGTCGGGAACACGAACTTCCAGTTCTCCGGGTCCTTGACCTCCGACAGTCCCTGCCGGGCGTCACCGTTGAACGCATGCAGCAGAGTGAAGCTGCCCTGGATCATGCCGGTGGCAGCATTGCCGATATAGGCCTTGATATTCGGGGCCAGCTGGTCGACGACGAGCGTCCGAGCCCGGGCGAGTTCTCCTTCGTCCTCGGTGTTGAGGCTGACATCCATGGCGGCCAAAGCGATCGCTGAGACCTCCCACGGGTCCTCGAGCAGCGCCGTCGTGCCGGCCGCTTCCTTCTGCGCGGCGTCGACGAAGTCCTGCCAGCTGGTCAGCTCACGGTCGATCTTCGTCGTGTTGTAGACGAATCCGGTCGTGCCCCAGGCCTTACAGACCGTGTACGTGTTGTCCGGGTCGAAGTACTGGTTCTTGAAGTTGTCGTCGATGTGTTCGAAGTTCGGGATGAGCGAGAGATCGAGTTCTTGGAGCAGATCATGGTTGAGCATCTGCGGAACGTTCGATCCGGTCGGGACGACCACGTCGTAGCCGGAGGTGCCGCGTGAGGTGGAGAGCTTCGCGGCGAGTTCCTCGTTCGATCCGTACGAGTCGACCTGCACGAGCACGTCATACTTCGATTTGAACGACTCGATGAGTTCCGGAGCATCGTAGTCGCCCCACGAGTAGAGGTTGAGCTTCGACTCGAGCTTGCCGTCGGTCGGCGGCGACGCGGCCATCTTCGTGGTCTTCCCGCAGGCGCTCAGTGCGCCGAGGCCTGCGACACCGAATCCGGCCAGCAGCGCTCGCCGGCTCAACCTCGCCGAGGCGGCCCGCGGGGCCAGAAATGTCACATCGGGTCGTGTCTCGGCCATGTCAGGCACCGCTCTCGAGGACGGATGTGACCGCGGTCGGCTCACGGTCGTACACGGCCACGGCGTCGGCGTCCCAGCTCAGCTCCACCTCGGTGCCGGCCCTGATCGGCTCCCGCCCGGCGGCGGGGACACGAGCGAGGATCTCGTCGTTGTCGCCGACGACGATCATGTACTGGATGACGTCGCCTAAGAACGAATACGAGATCACTGAGCCACGTGCCGTGTTCGCGTCCCCGGAGGCCTCTCCGGCCGGGGCGACGTGCATCCGTTCGGGCCGGATGGCTGCGCGCACCCGGTCGCCGACGGTGAGATCCCGGGTCGAGCCTGCCGCGGTGGACGGTTTGAGTGTCAGCGTCGGGGCCGTGAGCGCGGTGTTGGCCGTGCGCAGGGTTGCGGTCGTCGAATCGGCGGACGTCACCTCGGCGGAGATGAAGTTCTGTTTGCCGATGAAGCCGGCGACGAAGCCGTTATGCGGATTCGCGTAGATGTCCTCACCGGTCCCGATCTGCTGGATGACGCCGTCGCACATGACGACGATGCGATCGCTCATCGCCAGTGCCTCGTCTTGGTCGTGGGTGACGAAGACGAAAGTCGTGTCGAGTCTCGAATGGAGTCGTTTGAGTTCAAGCTGCATCTCCTCGCGCAGCTTTCGGTCGAGCGCCGACATCGGCTCGTCGAGGAGGAGGACCTGGGGGCGGTTGACGAGCGCCCGGGCCAGGGCGATGCGCTGCTGCTGACCGCCGGAGAGCTGTTCGGGCTTGCGTCCGGCGAAGTCCTCCATCTGAACGAGTGCCAGGGCCTCTCTGACCCGCTGGGCGATCTCCGGCTTCGGAACCTTCGCCTGCTTGAGTCCGTAGGCGATGTTGTCGGCGATGTTCATGTGCGGGAAGAGCAGGTACGACTGGAACACCGTGTTGACGGGTCGGCGGTGCGGCGGCAGGGACACGATGTCCTTGCCGGACAGCAGGATCGCCCCGTCGGTGGGGGTCTCGAAACCGGCGATCATCCGCAGCAGGGTGGTCTTTCCGCAGCCGGAAGGACCGAGCAGGGAGAGGAACTCGCCCTTGCGGACGTTCAAGTCGAGGCGTTCGATGGCCGTGTTGTCGCCGAAGACCTTCTTCACTCCCTGGATCTCGAGATGGTCGAGTCCGGTCTCCGCAGAGGGCGCCGAGGTGGCTGTGCTGGTCATGATGGCCTTTCGTCGTCAGCGGGCTGAGCCGGTGGTGGTCGGTGCGAACGTGGCGGTCGGTGCCGGTGTGTGAGGCGGCAGATCATCGTGGACGATGCGGCCGTCGCAGATCGTCAGAACGTTGGTGATCTCCGCGATATCGGTCGTCGGCAGAGTGAAGGGGTTAACACTGGCCAATGCCAGGTTCGCCGGCTGACCGGGGCGGATGTGGCCGTTGTCGGGCGAGCGGAGCAGGTGTGCCGAGCCTGCGGTGTAGGCACGCAGCGCCGTCGTCAGGTCGATCGCCTCGTCCGGCAGCAGCGGAGCGGCGTTCGCGGCGGTGGGGTGTGAGCGGTTGAGTGCGACATGGATCGCCTCCCACGGGTTCGCCGTGGACACCGGCCAGTCCGAGCCCATCGCCAGATGGGCGCCGGTGCGGTTGAGAGACCCGAAAGGGTAGAGCCAGCCGCTGCGTTCGGCACCGAGGAACGGCAAGTTGAGGTCGATCATCTGCTCGTCATGGCAGGCCCACAGTGCCTGCAGGTTCACAGTGATGCCGAGTTCGGCGAAGCGCGGCACATCGGCGGGATCGACGACCTGGACGTGGGCGATATGGTGGCGCCGGTCGGCAACGCCTGCCCTGCCGGGGCTGCGGACGGCCGCGAAGGCGTCGAGAGCGGCCTTGACCGCGGCATCGCCGATCGCATGGCAGTGGATGTCGAAGCCGGCCGCGTCGAGGGCCGCGAACGAGGCCTCGAGGTGGGCTTTCGTGAAATAGCTCGTTCCGAGGCCGCCGCAGGTGCACATGTATTCGGTCGTCATCGCCGCGGTCCGGGATTCGACGATCCCGTCGAGCATGAACTTCACCGAGGTGGCGCGGAAGCGACCCTCGGCGCGGGCGAGGTCGGTCAATCGGGCCACCTCGGCGTCGATGTCGGTGACACCGCGCGGCCACCACAGGCTGCCGACGACTTCGGAATGGAGCTCGCCGGTCTCCGCCGCCCCGACGTAGGTGCCGTACGGGTCGCGGTGACCGCCGTAGTCGCCGACGATGGCGTCCATCCACGCAGTCACCCCGAGGGAGTTGAGATAGCGCTGACCTTCGCGCAGACCGGCCAGGACCTCCTCGTCGGAGGCCGCGGGAACGGAGGCGGAGACGAGGTCGATGGCCGATTCGTGCAGGCACCCGGTGGGGCGACCGGTCGAATCGGTGACGATGACGCCGCCGGCAGGGGCCGTCGACGTCTCGTCGAGTCCGGCCGCGGACATCGCCTGCGTGTTCACCCATGCCGAATGATGGTCGGCGCTGAGCAGGATCGCGGGCCGATCCGGGCAGGCCGCGTCGAGGATGTCGGCACTCGGGTCGCCTCCGGGGAAGTGGGACATCGACCAGCCGCCGCCGATGACCCAGTCGTGCGCGGGGTCGGTCGCTGCAGTCGTATCTGCGACATAGTCCCGGATCATCTGCAGCGCCGCCTCGAGGCTGTCGGCGCCGCTGATATCGCAGGCCAGTGCCTCCTGGCCGCCGAAGGTCGAGTGCACATGGGCATCGACGAATCCGGGCGTGAGCAGCCTGCCGGCGGCGGTGATCGTGCGAGCGGCGGGCACCGCTGCGGGACCGGTGCCGATCTCGGTGATGATCCCGTCGCGGATGCTCACGCGATCCTCGGGGCGCAGAGCCTCACCGTCGAAGATCGCGACGTCGAGGATGTCGAGGTCCATCGGTGCCCCCCTACTGCTGTGTCGTGGCAGAGGCGGATCGCAGAGCCCGCTCTCTGAGTGTGTTGTGGATCACTGTGAAGTCACCTTAGCGGAAGTTCTTTCTCGATTCCACTGATTCCGTTGTCGAATTGCGGCTGTATTGATCGAAACTGCAATTCAGATTGCCAGTGATGCTGAATCAGCGTCTCAGTCCGCGATATTCGCACAGGAGTTGTTGGCGGATCGGCTGTCGGCGACAGCGGGCGCGAGGTGGCCGGGGAGTCTCTGGAAACGACGAAGCCGCGGGGCACCGACTGTGTGTCGGTGCCCCGCGGCTCACGTGCTGGCGCTCTGCGGCGCGCAGGGTCTCAGCCGGGGAATGTCTCCCCGGTGAGCTTCTCGAAGGCCTCGATATAGCGGGCGCGGGTCTTCTCGACGACCTCGGCGGGCAGCGCCGGGGGAGGAGTGTCTGACGCCTTGTCCCACCCGGATTCTTCGGTCAGCCAGTCGCGGACGAACTGCTTGTCGAAGCTCGACTGAGCCTTGCCTGCCTCATAGCCCGCGGCGTCCCAGAAGCGAGAGGAGTCAGGGGTGAGCACCTCGTCGCCGAGGACGATCGTGCCATCGGACAGGGCTCCGAACTCGAACTTCGTGTCGGCCAGGAGGATCCCGCGCTCACGGGCGATCTGCTCGGCACGCTGGTAGATCTCCACGGTCAGGTCACGCAGCTTCTCCGCCGTCTCCGTCCCGACGGTCTCGGCGACGGCATCGAAGCTGACGTTCTCATCGTGGTCTCCGAGCTCGGCCTTCGTCGCCGGAGTGAAGATGGGAGGCTCGAGGCGATCGGCCTCGACGAGTCCGGCCGGCAGCTGGATGCCGCACACGGATCCGGTGGCGCGGTAGTCCGACATTCCCGAACCGGTGAGGTAGCCGCGGGCGACGCACTCGACGGGGAACATGGAGAGGTTCTGCACGATCAGCCCGCGCCCGGCCACGGCGGCCGGCACGTCCGAGCTGATGACATGGTTGCCGATGACATCGGCGAGCTGATCGAACCACCACAGGCTCAGGCCGGTGAGCACCTTGCCCTTGTCCGGGATCTCCGAATCGAGCACCCAGTCATAGGCGGAGATGCGGTCCGAGGCGACCATGAGCAGCTGCTCGGCGCTCGCGGCATCGGCGGCGTCGGCGGGAATGTAGAGGTCGCGGACCTTCCCCGAATACACATGCTTCCAGCCCGGCAGCACCGGGGCGACCGGGGCGGGGGCGGCGTAGCCGGAAGCGAGCTCGATACGCCCGCCGGCGGCCGCCTCGGCGATATCGGTGCGATGCTGCTCGCCGTCCCATGTGATCTGGTCGACCGCGGCATAGGCCCTCGCGCGGGCATCGTCGAGGCCGTCACCGAGGGAGACGACGGAGAGCACACGGCCGCCGGAGGTGACGATGTCACCGGTCTCGGCGATGTCCTTCGTGATCACGGCGTCCTCGGGGGCGAACCCGCCGCTGGGGCCGGTCGCGAGCTTCGTGCCCGCGTGCAGGACGCTGACGTCGGGCAGGGTCGCGGCGGTGTCGAGCCCGCGGATGATGTCTCCGGTGCTCGGCGTGCCCGGGTAGTCCTCGGCGGCCATGACCACGGTCACCGAGGAGCGCGGATCCCATTCGAGGGCCTCGACCTCGTTGAGGCGCCCCTCGGCGGCGGCGAGCAGCGTCTGCCCCAGGGGGCTGGCCAGTCGGGCGAGGACGGACTGCGTCTCCGGATCGCCGAAGCGGACGTTGAACTCGATGACGCGCAGACCGTTCGACGTCAGCGCCAAGCCGCAGTAGAGCAGACCGGTGAACGGGGTGCCGCGGCGGGCCATCTCATCGACGACGGGCTGGGCGACGGTGTCGATGATCTCCTCGACCGTGCCGGCGGGCAGCCAAGGCAGCGGCAAATATGCGCCCATTCCGCCCGTGTTCGAGCCCGTGTCGCCGTCGCCGATGCGTTTGAAGTCCTGCGCCGGGGCCAGGGGGACGGTGGTCGTGCCGTCGCAGAGGACGAACAGGGACACCTCGGGTCCGTCGAGGTAGTCCTCGATGACGACCCGATCGGAGACCTCGAGGCAGGAGCTCGCATGCGCCAGCGCGGCATCGACGTCATCGGTGACGACGACTCCCTTGCCGGCGGCCAGTCCATCGGCCTTGACCACATGCGGGGCACCGAATTCGCGCAGCGCGGCGGCGGCCTCCTCGGTCGAATAGGCGACGACGGTGGGGGCAGTCGGCACGTTCGCGGACTCCATGACCTCCTTCGCGAACGCCTTGGAGCCTTCGAGGTGCGCGGCGTCCGCGCTGGGGCCGAACACGGGGAAGGAGGCTTCGCGCAGAGCATCCGCAACACCGGCGACCAGCGGGGCCTCGGGCCCGATGACGACGAGATCGACGTCGAGGGTCTCGGCCAGCGCGGTCACCGCGGCGGCATCCGAGGCGTCGACGGCCTCGGTGTGGGCGATCTGCGCGATCCCGGGATTGCCGGGAGCGGCGATGACGGCGTCGACCTGCGGGTCGCGCGAGAGAGCAAGGACGAGGGCGTGTTCACGGGCGCCCGAACCGATGACAAGAACCTTCACGCCACCAGCCTAAAGGGTCGTAGGCTTGAGTGCGTGACCCTCTCGACTTTCACTCCCGCCCAAGCCGCCGAGCTCGCAGTCGTCGAGCGCTCCGGGTTCATCGAATCCCGACACATCGGATCCGCCGTGGTCCTCGCCCCGGACGGATCATCGCTGATCAGCCTGGGCGCCCCTGACGCAGCCGTGTTCACACGCTCCAGTCTCAAACCGCTGCAGGCGATCGCCGCGATGAGCCTCGGCGCTCAGCTGACAGGTCCTGCCGCGGCCCTGGCGACCGCCTCGCACAAGTCCGAGGCCGGGCACGTCGAGGTCGTCGAATCGATGCTCGAGGCCGCCGGGCTGAGCGTGTCCGACCTGCAGTGCCCGTCCTCCCATCCCGCTGACGCAGCCTTCCGCCGCGAACTGCAGGAGCGTTCACGGGCACAGGGGGACGAGAACACCGACCCGCGCTCGTCCCTGTACTTCAACTGCTCCGGCAAACACGCGGCGTTCCTCGCCGCCGCCCGTGCCATCGGCGCCGACACCTCCACCTACCTGTCCCCGGATCATCCCGTGCAGCAGAAGGTCGCCGAGGTGGTCGCCGCCTTCGCCTCCGAGGACCCGTCCGCGGTCGGCATCGACGGCTGCGGGGCTCCCGTGTTCGCTCTCAGCCTCACCGGTCTGGCCCGCGCGATCGGCCGTGTCGTCCGGATGGGCAGCGCCGGCAATGCGGTCGAGGAGACGGCCGGACCATGGACTGCCTATGAACGTGAGGCCCGCACCCTCACCGAGGCGGTCTTCGCCGACCCGTGGGCGATCGAGGGCCACGGCCGACCGAACTCGACCGTCATCGACCGGCTCGGCGTCTTCGCCAAGGGCGGGGCCGAAGGCGTCATCGTCATGGCCACCCGAACCGGGTATTCGGTGGCGGTGAAATGCCTCGACGGGTCCTCGCGGGCGACCGGGCTCGTGGCGCTGACCCTGCTCCAGCGGGCCGAAGCGTTCGCTGCCGGGCCGGGAGCCGCCTCGGTGCCGGAAGACGAGTCGGTCGACGCCGTGATCGCGGCGATCACGGACACGGTCACCGGGGGCACGGATTCCGAGGGACGGACGGACGTTGTCGGCACGCTCTGCGTGGGCGAAGATGTAGCGAAGATTCGGCGGAGGGAGCAGGACTGATGGCGATTCGCAGAAGGATCGACCCCGATCAGGGACGCAGCGCACTCGAGATGTGGCTGACGCAGGCGAGGCTCGACGCGGCTCCCGCCGACCGATCGACCACCGCCACCGCAGTGCGCTTCACCCTCGAAGAGCTCGCCTCCCGCGCCGAAGGCAACAGCGTCGAAGTCCGGGTTCCGCCGTTCGGCGTCACCCAGTGCATCGCCGGACCCCGGCACACCCGCGGCACACCGCCGAACGTCGTCGAAACCTCTGCCGAGGTGTGGCTGGGTCTGGTCACCGGACGCACCGACTTCGCGACCGCGCTCGCCGCCGGGGACATCGATGCCTCGGGAACCCGAGCCGACCTCGGCGATTTCCTGCCCCTCTTCACGCCTGCAGAACTCGAGGCCTGAGCATGAGCGCACAGATCACGCAGACGACGTCGTTCATCGGCGGGCGGCATGTGCCGTCCCTGCTCACCTACGCCAATATCGACCCGGCCACCGGCGGCCAGCTCGGCGATATCGCCCGCGCCGGCGCCGATGAAGTCGACCGGGCGGTGCAGGCTGCGGCGAAGGCGCAGCGGGAATGGAAGCGCTCGAGCCCCGAGCAGCGCTCCCGTCTGCTCATCGCCACAGCCGCCGTCATCACCGCCAACCGCGACGATCTGGCCCGCATCGAATCCGAAGACACAGGCAAACCGCTGACCCAGGCCTATGCCGACGTCGACGTGTGCGCCCGTTACTTCGAGTTCTACGGGCACACCATCGAGTCCTACTACGGTCACGCGATCCCGCTGGCCGAGGACATGCACGTCTACACGCGGCGGGAGCCCTTCGGCGTCACCGGCCACATCGTGGCCTGGAACTATCCGCTCCAGCTCATCGGCCGCGCCGCCGCCACCTCGCTGGCCACGGGCAACTGCGCCGTCGCCAAACCCGCGGACGAGACCCCGCGGTCGACCGTGCGACTGGCCGAACTCATCCACTCCGTCGGTTTCCCCGCCGGAGCCTTCAACGTCGTCACCGGCCTCGGCGCCGAGGCGGGAGCGGCACTGAGCGCCCACCCGGGGGTGGCGCACCTGGGCTTCGTCGGATCGACCCAGACCGGTTCGGCCATCGCCCACGCCGCCGCCGAGCGAGTTGTGCCCACAGTCCTCGAACTCGGCGGGAAGTCCGCGAACATCGTCTTCCTCGACGCCGATATCGATGCGGCCGTTCCGTCGCTCGTGCGCTCCATCATCCAGAACGCCGGGCAGACCTGCTCGGCCGGCTCCCGGCTCATCGTCCACCGCGACATCCACGCGGAGGTGGTCGAGAAGATGGCGACGGCCATGGCGGCCGTGACCATCGGCTACGGCCTCGACGACCCGATGCTCGGTCCCCTGATCTCGGCCAAGCAGCACGATCGGGTGGGCGGGTTCCTCTCCGAGGTCGATTCCGGGCAGATCGTCACCGGCGGCACCCGGCCCGACGGCCTTGCCGACGACCTCGCCGCGGGGGCGTTCATCACCCCCACCATCGTCGACTCCGTCGACCCGCAGTCTCGGATCGCCCAGGAGGAGGTCTTCGGTCCCGTCGTCGTGACTCTGCCGTTCGCCGACGACTATGAGGCTGTGGCGCTGGCCAACGGCACCGACTACGGGCTGGTCACGGCGCTGTGGACGCAGAACATCTCCCGCGCCCATCGCCTGGCCGCCGAGGTCGACGCCGGTCAGATCTTCGTCAACACCTACGGTGCCGGCGGGGGAGTCGAACTGCCCTTCGGCGGGTTCAAGAAGTCCGGCTACGGGCGCGAGAAGTCCATCGAAGCACTCGACGAATACACGCAGACGAAAACTGTCGCCGTCAAGCTGTGACGGTGCCGAAGAGGGCCGTGCTGAGATGACCTTCCCCGTCCTCGGGCTCGTCCTCATCGCCGCGGTCGCCCACGCCGTGTGGAACCTCGCCGCGAAGTCCGTCACCGGAAAGGGCTTTGCCTTCGTGCTCGGCTACCACGGGCTCTCGGCGATTCTGCTCGCCCCGGTCGCAGCCGTCATCATCGCCACCGGCGCGCAGCCGCTGAACTGGGGGCTGGTCGGCGCGGCGGCACTGAGCGCGGTGTTCCACATCGCCTACTCGGTTGCTCTGCAGTCCGGCTACGACCATGCGCCGCTGGGCGTCGTCTATCCGACGGCGCGCGGCACCGGGCCGGTCGTGACGATCATCATCGCCGTGGCCCTACTGGGTGAGCGTCCCACCCTCGCCGAGGCTCTCGGAGCCTTCACCGTCATCGCCGGAATCGCTGTCGTCACGATCCGACCCCGCGGTGGGGACGGTCCCACCACCAGCGACGGTCTGCGGCGCGGCCTGGCGTGGGGTGGGCTGATCGGGGCGTTCATCGCCTCGTACACGCTCTGGGACGACTTCGCCGTCAACCACGTCAGCGACTCCCCGCTGCTGTACTTCGCCGTCTCCGAAGCCTGCGTCGGACTGATCATGACCGCGGGAGCGTTCACCCTGCCCGGAGGTCGGGACCGGCGTGCGGACCTGCGTGAGATCCTGAGGAACCACAAACGGGCGCTCGTGACCGTGGCGATCCTCTCACCACTGGCGTACGTGCTCGTCCTCTACGCGATGCAGCAGGCGCCGGTGGCGCTCGTGGCTCCGGTGCGGGAGACCTCGATCATCGTCGGCACCCTGCTGGCCTGGTGGTTCTTCGGCGAGAGGAACGTGCTGCTCAAACTCGCCGGTGCCCTCGTCGTGGTCGCCGGCATCGGGCTCATCGCACTCGGGTGACGGGGCCGCGGCTCACCGGCGACGGCCGGGCTGACGGCGGTTGACCCGCACCACCTGCACCGGACACACAGCGTGGGAGAGCACACCCTGCGACGTCGACCCGAGGATGGTGGAGATGAAGCCGCCGCGGCCACGGGAGCCGATGATCATGAGATCGGCGGTGTACGTGGCGGACACGAGCACCTCGGTGGCGGGAGCATCGAAGATCGAGTACCGCACCTCGAGGTCGGGGAAGTCGGTCGTGAGCGAATCGGCTGCGGCGGTGAAGGCCTTCGCCGCTTCGTCGTACATCCGGATGAGATGCTCTTCGCTGGGCATCCACTCCGGCGAGAGGATGTGCGTGGCGGTGACCCCGACGAGGCGCAGCGGAACACCGTAGATCGCGGCCTGCGAGGCCGCGGCGCGCAGCACCGGGGTGTCGGTCTCGAAGGGATCGACGGCGGCGACGACCTCCCCGGAGAAGTCGGGACGCGAACCGGTCGCCGCCTCGGCGGACGGATCGTCCGTCGTGCGGACGGGATCATCGACGGGCAGGGGAGTCGTGGGCATGACCCGGGTGGGCCAGGTGCTCGGGACGACGACGGTGGGGCACTGCGAGTGCGCGGGCATCGCCAGGGCCACGGACCCGAGGAGGCGACCGGCGAATCCGCCGCGACCGCGCGCCCCGACGACGGCGAGGGAGGCGTTCTTCGAATGCTCGACCATCACTCCGGAGGCGTCACCGGGCACGATCGTCGTCGACACGGGAATCCCGGCCTTCGTGACGGTGGCGGCGGCCGCCTCGGCGATGGATTCGACGGTCTGCTTCACGGCAGTGTCGAAATCGGCAGGGTAGACGATATCGGCCTGGCTCATGTTCACGCCGGGGACGGTATAGGCGGAGACGATGCGGATCTCTGCGGAGGTCTTCTGAGCGTGCGTGATCGCCCACTGCAGGGCGCGTTCGGCGTTGTCGGAACCGTCGATGCCGACGATGATCGTATGGGACATATCGCAAACCTCTGTCTTCGGTGACCGTCAATCTGGTTGAGTCCAGTTTAGTTGTGTCCAGTTTATGGGAACTGGCCTGAGACTGCCTGGGAGGAACATCAGGCTGACTCGACTAGACTGTTCGCGACCTGTTGTTCCGGGGCCATCCCGGCGTTTCATCGGCCTCAAGGCCACGTGTCCAAGGAGATCATGAAGGATCAGATCGACGTCTCCGTCCGTCGCAGCCCAAAGTACTCGGTGTTCATGGGCATCGGCGCGGTACTCGGCATCGTGCTTGCTGGAATCCTCGCGGTCTTCGTCGACCCGGCCGATATGCCGATGGGCTACACGGTGGCCAAGGGACTGGGCCTGCTGCTGCTCGTCCTCGGGATCGGCGGACTGTTCCTCGGTGGGCTCGTCGCGCTCATCCTCGACTGGCGGGGACGGAAGAAGTCGAAGGAGTTCCGGGTCGGTGCGCAGATCGACATGGTCGACGACCCGAAGGAGATCGCGCGCCGTCGCATCGCCGAAGCCCGCGGGGAGGACCCGGATGCCGTCGCTGGCGACGACGGGGACGAACCGGGAGCCGGACGGGATTCGGCCCCCGGTTCCACAGTCTGAGCACCGCGTCAGAGGGCCTCTGCGGGTATGAGACAATTTCACTCGTGGCAAGAGGAGACGGGCAGCTGACGCACGAAATCGACCCCCAGGACCGCGGACCGCAGGACGAATGCGGTGTGTTCGGAGTCTGGGCCCCCGGCGAGGAAACCGCCAAACTCACCTACTTCGGGCTCTACGCCCTGCAGCACCGCGGACAGGAGTCCGCGGGGATCGCTGCCGGCAACGGCAAGCAGATCCTCATCTACCGTGACATGGGCCTGGTCTCCCAGGTGTTCCACGAACGCGATCTCGAGCTCCTGCAGGGCCATATCGCCGTCGGGCACACCCGGTATTCGACGACCGGATCACCCTCGTTCGAGAACGCCCAGCCCACGCTGGGGCCGACTCCGTTCGGCACCGTGGCGCTGGCCCACAACGGCAATCTGACGAACTTCGACGCCCTCGAGGCCATGGCCGACGCTCGCCGCGACCATGCGACTAAAGTCGTCGAGGAGGCCACGAAGAAGACGGCCCGCACCCGTCCCTTTCGCGACTCCTCGAACGACACCTCCCTGGTCACCGAGCTCTTCGCCACCGAAGAGGGCGAGGACCTCACCGAGGCGGCTCTCAACCTGCTGCCCCATGTCGAAGGCGCGTTCTCGCTGGTCTACATGGACGAGCACACCCTCTATGCCGCCCGTGACCGGCACGGGGTCAGGCCCCTGTCGCTGGGCCGGCTCGAGAACGGCTGGGTCGTCGCTTCGGAGACCGCGGCACTGGACATCGTCGGCGCGAAGTTCGTCCGCGACATCGAACCCGGAGAGCTCATCGCCATCGACGAGGACGGTCTGCGTTCGCACCGCTTCGCCGAGCCGAGCCAGGCCCGCTGCGTCTTCGAATACGTCTACCTCGCACGTCCCGACAGCATGCTCGCCGGCAAGAACGTCCATGCCGCGCGCACCCAGATGGGTCGGCAGCTGGCCGAGGAGTACCCGGTCGACGCCGACCTCGTCATCGCCACCCCAGAATCCGGCACCCCGGCGGCCGTCGGCTATGCCGAAGCCTCGGGCATCCCGTTCGGTCAGGGGCTGATGAAGAACGCCTATGTCGGCCGCACCTTCATCCAGCCCTCGCAGACCCTGCGACAGCTGGGCATCCGCCTCAAGCTCAACCCGATCCGGGAGAACATCGAGGGCAGGCGCCTCATCGTCGTCGACGATTCGATCGTGCGCGGCAACACACAGCGGGCGCTGGTGCGGATGCTGCGGGAGGCCGGAGCGGCAGAGGTCCATGTGCGCATCTCCTCCCCGCCGGTGAAGTGGCCGTGCTTCTACGGAATCGACTTCGCCACCCGTGCCGAACTCATCGCCAACGGACTGACGACGAATGAGATCTGCGAGAACCTCGGCGCGGATTCTCTGGGCTATATCTCTCTGGACGGCATGATCGCCGCCACCCAGCAGGAGCGCAGCCAGCTGTGCACCGCCTGCTTCTCGGGCGAATACCCGATTCCCGTCAACGACACCCCCGCCGACAAAGGATGCTGAGTTGAGTTCCGACGCGAACCCGAAGTCCACCACCTATGCCGCCGCAGGCGTCGACGTCGAGGCCGGAGACCGTGCCGTCGAACTGATGAAAGCCGCAGTCTCGGCCACCCACAGCTCCTCGGTCGTCGGCGGGATGGGCGGATTCGCCGGACTCTTCGACGTCTCCGTGCTCAAGGACTTCGACCGTCCGCTGCTCGCCTCGTCAACCGATGGCGTCGGCACGAAGGTCGCTATCGCGCAGGCCATGGATAAGCACGACACCATCGGCTACGACCTCGTCGGCATGGTCGTCGACGACATCATCGTCTGTGGCGCCCGCCCCCTGTTCATGACCGACTACATCGCCTGCGGCAAGGTCGTGGCCGAACGCATCGCCGATATCGTGCGCGGAATCGCCGATGCCTGTGCCTCGGCCGGTGTCGCACTGGTCGGCGGGGAGACCGCCGAACACCCGGGTCTGCTCGGGGCGGACGAATACGATGTCGCCGGTGCCGCCACCGGTGTCGTCGAAGCCTCGAAGCTGCTCGGGCCCGAGAAGGTCCGCGCCGGGGACGTGCTCATCGGTCTGCCGTCTTCGGGCATCCACTCCAACGGATACTCCCTGGTCCGCCACATCATCGCCGAGGCGGGATGGGGCCTGGACTGGCACGTCCCGGAGTTCGGCCGCACCCTCGGTGAGGAGCTGCTCGTTCCCACCCATGTCTACACCGGCGAACTCGCCGCTCTCTTCGACGCACTGCCCGATGCCGTCCATTCGGTCTCGCACGTCACCGGCGGGGGACTGTCGGCCAATGTGGCCAGGGTGCTTCCGCAGGGTCTGGTCGCGAAGATGTCGCGGGCCTCATGGGAGATCCCGGCCGTCTTCTCCGTGCTCGGCGAGCTCGGCGGAGTGCCGCAGGGCGACCGTGAACGCACCTGGAACCTCGGCGTCGGCATGGTCCTCGTCGTCGACGCAGCATCCGTCGACGGTGTCCTCGCCGCGAGCCCCGGAGCCTGGGTGCTCGGCGACGTCGCCGCCGATGACGGATCTCTGGCACGCGATCCCTACTATGTGCAGGGCGCCAAAGGCGTCGACGGGGGTGCTGCTATCCTGCAGTAAGGGCCGCGGTCGCCGTGCCCCGCACCTTGCTGCGCGGCATCCCTCACCGAAACTCTCACACCCTCGTGTTCCTGCACGGGGGTGTGCTGCTTCCGGTGCCTGATGGTCAGGTAGGCGGAGGAATTGCACGTAACGGTGCGTGATGCGCGTGAGGGCACGGCCGCCTCGGCGAGGGGCGCCCGGGCGTACGACGGAGGGCGGGGACCGAAGTCCCCGCCCTCTGTGCGTGTCAGATCAGCCGTGCGCGGCTGGACTCATCCGAGTTCAGTCCTCGTACTCGTCGTCATCGTCGACATTGTACTTGTCGGCGTAATCCGAGTAGTCGGGTTCATCGTCGTACGGATCGGACGGACCGGACTTGCTCGCGTCGGCGCCCAGCTCCTGCTGGAGTCTATTAAGGTCGGTATCCGGGCTGTAGTACTTCAGCTTCCGAGCTACCTTGATCTGCTTTGCCTTTGCGCGGCCGCGACCCACTGGCGTGACCCCCTCCGTCGTCGATGGGACCGATTGCCCCGGACTAGATCTCTGCTATGCGCTTAAATCCTACCTGTTCATACTGGGAAGTTCCATTTTGTGAGTGGACCTTGGATAGGCTGAACCCATGGCTTACCGTCGCGATTATGTCGTCACCCTGCGGATCTTCGAACCTCTTGTGGTGCATTCCGAATTGCAAGACAGGCAGGTGGAGGACAACCGGTCACGCATCGAGGAGCAGATTTCTCACGACGCTGACAAGCGCTTGATCTCTCTGCCCCCGTCGCCCGTGGCTGATTCGTTTCGGCGCACTCCGATCTTCCTTCCGGCGTCTCAGACCGCGGACGGGGTCGACCGTTTCTGCCCTGCTCAGGAGGACATCCGGGGGTGGGAGGCGCTCGATTCGCTGGCCGAGCACACCTCGAAGGCGACCTTGGACATCGTCGCTCCGAAGTCTGCTCGCCGGCGTGCTGCCAGCCGTCGCGCGGAGTGGCTGCAGGACGCCAAGGACACCAGGATCTTCACCCGCGTCTCTGCCTGGGACGTGCCGCCGTCGTGGTGGCTGTTCTTCTCCCTGACCGAGGATCAGATCATCACCGAGGAGACCGACGAGGGCCTGCGGGTGCTCATCCGTACGGATATCCTGGCCGCCTCGGCGCGGATGGAATGGGCCTCGGAGACGATTGCGGACACCTCGAAGGTCGTCGATATGGTCGAGCAGACCTCGGTTCTGGCCGAGTGGATCGACACCTTCGATATGAACTCGATCCTCGAGCTCGACCTCGGCGGGATGTCGGATGTGCTGTGGCCGAGCGAAGCCGCGGAACTCGTCGACTCGTGGGTGACGGCACTGAGCAACAACGATTCCGAGTCCGCGGTCGCCGCCTTCCAGAAGTATGCGGCCGGGTGGGAGCAGCTCAACCTCTACGCCCGCAGCTCCTGACCCCAATTGCTACCTGACGGGGGCTGAGCAACCTGGCGCCAGGTTGCTCAGCCCCCGTCAGGTAGTAAGAAGGGCGGATAGGATTGTCTGCGAACG